>JAPONU010000207.1 GCA_026713745.1 bacterium | reverse complement strand
CTGTCCCGATCATCTCGGTCCGTGCATCTGACAGCTGTGGGGGGTTCCGCTCGAAGTTCTTGAGTGATCCGCCGGAGGTCTTCGATTCCGGCTGGACCTGCTTCATCGACCACGCCAGTTCGTTGTGGGTCAGCCCGAGGATCATTCGCAGCGGTGCCAGAGTTGCGGGGGTCGATGTCAGCGCCGCCGCCAGCGATTCACTGTTGACATCGTGGAAGTTCTCTGTGCAGGCGGCCAGTTCCGCGTAGGCATTGCCGAACTCCGCCTCGCCGGCCATCGAGTCGCCGCGGGGTATGTATTGGAACGAGGGCTGTGTGGCTGCAGTGAAGCCTGCGGCCAGGAGATCGCGGGCGCCGGTCAGGTCGGTGCCTGACTTGCTGAGGGTGATGGCGACGGCTCGGCGGCGGGCGACGGGATCCGGAGTCGTGCCGGCGCCGGAGAGAGTTCCCCGCTCTGATTCAGAAAGCGACACGGAGCAGCCCCAGCTCCTCCTGTACGTAGTCACCGGCGAGCCGCTCGGTCGCCACAGCAACGTATTCGTCGAGCAACTCGATACCGCCGGCTTGACGTCCGTGGCGGCGCGCCACGACCATCGTGGTGCCCGATCCTGCGAACGGATCCACGACGACTCCACCCGGCGGGCAGGCCGCCTTCACGAAGAACTCGGCGAGACCCTCGGGCATGACGGCGGTGTGGCGTCCTGCCGGACCGTGATGCTGGTTGTAGCGCTGGCTGACGGCGATGACATTTCCCGGATCGGCGCCGCCGCAACCGTATGTCTTGGTGCGATCCCGGCCGAACCCGGCATCGGTGTTCTTGCGACCGTTGGGGTCGCCGAGCCGTCTAGCGATCTCTGCTGGGTCCGCCTTGTAGGGGACCCGCACCGCATCGAGGTCGAAGAACGGTTTGGACCCCTTGGCAAAGTGGTAGACGTACTCGAAGCTGTCCTTGGTCCGCGGCCCGAACCGGCCTGGAATGGCGTTCGGCTTGGACCAGATGTACGTCTCGATCCAGCGCCACCCCATGCGTTGGAGTGCGAGCACCAACTCGTAGACGTACGGGTGACGCTGGCCCTGCAGCTCTCCCGACCTGGCCACCCGGTTCTTGATGTTCAGCACGAACGATCCGGTCGAACTCGTCGCCTCGAGCATCGCCGCCGCGAAAGGCAGGAACCACTCGACATAGTTGTCCGGGTGGATTCGCGAGTACGCCCGTGCGTCTGCATAGGGCGGCGACGTGAAGAACAGGTCCACCGACTCCGGTGGGAGTTGCCGCAGCCATTGCGCCGCGTTCCCCCATACGGTGCCCTCCTCGAGAATCCGGCGCAGCGCCTCATCCCGATCGCTCGGCGGCGGGGGAGGCGGTTGTCCGACAGTGTCCGAACTCATGTGGCGATGATAGCCAGGGGGATGTGACAGCCAGGGGACGCTGGGATGTGCGAGGCACCGTGATTCTGTGGTGCATCCCGCCTCCGGGAGTGGGCCGATTAGCGTCCCGATCATGAGTCACCTCGGCGACTCGACAGGCTTCGGGAAGGCCAGTGAGGGCGATGGAGTCGACAGGACCATTGCCCGGCCACAGAGAGCGGCGGCGGGGCTGCTGGCGGCACTGGAGGCCGAGGTGGTGGCCTGCCGGGCGTGCCCGCGGCTGGTGGCGTGGCGCGAGGAGGTGGCGCGCACCAAGCGGGCCGCCTATGCCGGCGAGGGCTACTGGGGCCGGCCGGTGCCGGGCTTCGGCGATCCTGGGGCCCGCGTGCTGGTGGTGGGGCTGGCGCCGGCCGCCCACGGAGCCAACCGCACCGGGCGCATGTTCACCGGCGACCGCTCCGGCGAGTGGCTCTACCGGGCGCTGTGGCGTGCCGGGTTTGCCAACCAGCCCGAGGCGATCAGCGCCGACGACGGACTGCGCCTCACCGGCGCCTGGGTCACCTCGCCGGTGAAGTGCGCGCCGCCCGCCAACAAGCCCACCGGCGAGGAGTTCGCGGCCTGTCGGGGCTTCCTCGAGGCCGAGCTGGCGGCGCTGTCCGGCGTGCGCGTGGTGGTGGCCCTCGGCGGCCTGGCGTGCGGCGCGGTGGCGCGGCACTGGAACCTGCGGCCCCGGCCCCGCTTCGCCCACGGGCTGGAGGTGGCGCTGCCGGGCGGGCGCACCCTGCTGGGCTGCTACCACGTCAGCCAGCAGAACACGTTCACCGGCCGGCTCACCGAGGACATGCTGGACGCCGTCTTCGACCGGGCCCGCCAACTCGCCGGGTAGCCTGCGCCGGTCATGGGTGATTCGCCTCGAAGTCGTCGCCGCTCAAGGCTTATCCTGCTCGCCTCCTGCGCCTCCGTGGCGCTGCTGCTGGCGGCGTGCTTCGATGAGGGCGCGCCCACCTCCTACGACGACACCGTCGAGACCAACTTCCTCGAGGGCTGCGAGCTGGCCGCCGAGGGCGACCCGGCCATCCGCCCGGTGGCGCCCAGGTACTGCGCCTGCGCCTGGGAGCGGCTGCGGACCGGCGAGGAGATCAGCTTCGAGGACTTCAAGGGTCTCGACGACGACGTGAAGGACGACCCCGACAAGATCCGCACCGACGAGGAGGACTCAACCGGCACGGCCCTGACGGCCATCTTCGCCGACTGCAGAGCCCAACACGGCCGCGGCTGACTGCCTTAGCGCCCTCCCCGGAGCTGCCACAACACGCGAGGTCGGGGGCCCGGGTGGGAGTCGGGGTGCCGCCTGCTCCTCCACGCACGGGCGAAGAGTCGTCGCAGCCCGGCCCCCCGACCCCCACCCTCGCTTGCCTCAGATCCCCGAGGGCGGGGACGCCGGGGGGCGGCGCCGGATCGATTTCGCCAGACGATCCGCCGGCGGCCCCGCCCGGACCGGGCGATCAAGCTCGGGAAGGCAATCCCACGCGAGCTTCGGGCGCGGCCCAGTCGGGCCAGCGCCGGCGGCTCTTGGTCGAGAGCTTGTGCATGAGGGCGATGGCGCCCGGGTCGGAGTCGCCGGGGCGCCCCTCGATCACACCCTCCTGCAGCATCCGCATGATGATCTCCCGCCCCAGCGGGGTTCGGACCACCGTGAGGGTCCAGTCGCTCACGTCGCCGATGCCGCCGGTGGAGATGTCGGCGTGCTCGGCGGCGAAGTCGGGGCAGTGCAGGCAGCCCTCGCGGGTCCAGGCG
>JAPONU010000206.1 GCA_026713745.1 bacterium | reverse complement strand
TCACCCAACTCAGAGGGAATACCCCCCGACAAATCATTGCGACCCAAGTATAGGTTTCGCAGCTCAGCCAGATCACCCAACGCGGCGGGAATCGTGCCCGACAGGCCATTCCGGTGCAGGAACAGCTCTCTGACCGAGCCGTCGCTATTGATGGAGACGCCGGACCAGAGGAAGACCGGGGCGGCGGTGTTCCAGTTCGTGTTGTGGGTCCAGTTCGGTCCGTCGGTGGCGTTGTAGAGCGCCACCAGCGCGGCCCGCTCGACGGCCGGCGTCACAATCGACGCGCCCGCGCCGGCGATCGCGCGGGGCGACGCCTCGGTTCCGGGGGCGGCGACGCCCACCAAGGCGCCCGGCGGCAGCGGCACTCCCGGTGCCACGACCCGGCACGAGGAGTAGCCCGCCTCGGCGCGGTGCGCGCACTCGGAGAAGTCGATGCTGAACGTGCCGCCCTCGAAGATCACGTCCAACTCGCCCAACGCCCCGAACACGCCCACCGCCACACCGGGCTCGCCGAAGAGTTCCACGCCCGCGTACGGGCCGTCGGCGTCGAAACCCTCGAACCAGCCCACACCCCGCGGCGACCCCACCAACGACACACCATCGGACACCGCGCCCGCCGGGCACACCGACGACAGCGACCCGCCGGCGAACAACCCCAACCAACCCCCAAACGACTCGCACCGCCCCGACGCCGACACCAACGGCGCCGACGTCGCCAGGCTCGCCGAACCGTCCCACCAAACACCCGAACCCCCACCATCGCCCGGCGAAGACTCCCCGGCGGGCGACCCCTCGGACTCCTGACCCCCAACCCCGCCGGTCGACAAACCCAACGACGACGCAATCAACGCCACCGCCACGAACGTGGCCCCGAGCCGCCGCCGGTGAACCGCGGCGCGCTCAGCCGCCCACGCCCGACATACCCGGCGCCACGCCACTACGGCCGGACGCGCCCAACGCCCCCGCCCCGCGAGGCGAACCGCGGCGCCACCGACATCACCGACCAGTTCGACGGCTCCTCGCGCGAGGCGACCCGACCCCCCGACCGAACCAGCCCACAGAACCCGAACCACTCGCGTGATCATCAGAACCTCTCCTCAACCGGCCACAGGCACCCGCCGAAGAAGGAGGCCCCACCAATGCGAGTAAGCACCATAGTCCAAGAAGTGCATGCGCGAATCCACACACCTCCTGCCGGCCGGGCACGCACACACCACGCCCCGTCGGCAGTGCCAACCCGGCCGGCCGAACACGCCGGCCCCCGGCGAGCGGGCACAGCAATCCACCGCCAGCACCAAGTCAGACCACCGGAAGCAGGCCTCCCGCCGCGGGAACGACGGGCCGAAGGGCTGGAATGGTCGGCGAGGTCGGCATCGTGACGATGCCGAGCCCTCAGTCGTTGGCGACCAGGTCGGTGGAGTACTCGTTCAGCTTGACGCCGCCGGTGGGCGTGCAGACCACGATGTCCTCGACCCGCACCCCCACCCGGCCCGGCCAGAAGACCGACGGTTCGATGGTGAAGGTCATACCCGCCTCCAGCGGCGTTTCGTCCTCGGGGGAGATGAACGGCTCCTCGTGCACGTCGAGGCCGATGCAGTGGCCGGTGCGGTGGCGGAACCAGTCGCCGTAGCCGGCGTCGACGATCACCTGGCGGGTGGCGCGGTGCACCGCCGCCGCCGTCACACCCGGGCGTACCGCATCGATGCCGGCCTGCTGAGCGGCCATCACGATCTCGTACACCCGCCGGTACTCCGCGTCGGGATCGCCGATGTGAATCGTGCGGCCGAAGTCGGAGCAGTAGCCCTCGATGACGGCGCCGAAGTCGAAGGAGATGCCGTTGCCGCCCCGCAGCGCCTGCTGGGAGATCCGCACGTTGGCGTCGCGGTCGTCGCCGGGACCCATCGACCACACGGCGGTGTCGAACGACCACGTCCGCGCCCCGAGACGCAGCAGGTGATAGTTCACCTCCTCGCCCAGTTCCAGTTCGGTCACGCCGGCCTGCACGCGGCCGCTGACCTCGGCCATGGCGGTGTCGGCGAGGAGGCAGGCCCGCTTCATCAGAGCCAACTCGGTCGGAGTCTTGATCCTGCGGAGGCGATTCACGAGGCGGCTGCCGTCGACGAGTTCAGCCCCGCCGAAGGCCGCCAGCAGGCGCATGATGGCCGTACCCCAGGTTCGGGCTCCGATGGCGATCCGCTTGGCGGGGCCCAGGGCGGCGGCTGCCTGCGCGAACAGGGCGTCGCCATCGTCCATCTCGTCCACGCTGATGACCTCGCCGGGTACGCCTTCGGGGAGGTCGAACTCCACGAAGTTGCGCGGCAGCAGGAACACCGGGTCACGGCCGCGGACGATGAACGCGCCCGCCACCCAGCCGTGGGTGTAGTTCACATCGCCGAACGTCGGCACGCGACGCTCCAATCCCGTGAGGTACTCGAGGTCGCCACCGGTGGGGAACCAGGCCAGGTCCACCCCGGCACCGTCCATGATCGCCCCGAGCGACGCCCGGCGGGCGGCGTAGTCGAAGATGGTCTCGGTTGTCATTGGGGTCCTCCGGTCGTTCCTGGGCGTAGAGCGGCGGCCACATGCGATGCAGGCAGCGTCGCCGGATGATGGATCCCGGCCTCCGCCGGGATGACGGTGTGCATGGCCGGTGACGCGACGCGGACGCTCACGACGTTCAGCCGCCGGCGATCCCGGCCAGTTCGCCGGCGACGGGACGGCCGTGGGTGATCACCAGCAACGGCTGCCGCAGCGCTGCAAGGGACTCCATGGGGTTGCCGGCCAGCAGGATCAGGTCGGCCGCGGCTCCCGGAACCGCTGCGGAGGCGCCGCCGAAGCCGTTCAACTCGCGCCCACCGACGCTGGCGGCGTGCAGGACCGAGCGCCGGTCCATCCCCGCCCGCTCCAGCATCTCCAGCTCGCGGTGCAGCCGCACGCCGATGGGGTTCAGATCGGCGCCCGTGGCGATGCGCACGCCGGCGGCGATGCACAACTTCAGCGCCTCGGCGTGGCTGGGCAGGACCTCCCGCGAGCGCTCGGCGGCGTGTTTGGGCCATTGCTCGGCCTCGATGTACTCCTGGTCGTGGGTGACCCCCACCGTGGGCACCAGCCAGGTGCCGTTGCGAGCCATCGTCACCGCAGCCTCCTCGTTGAGCATGTAGCCGTGCTCCACCGAGCGGCCACCGCGTTCGGAGAAGGCGACGGCCACCTCGGCGCCACCGCAGTGCGCCGCCACCGGGATGCCGCGCAGGTTGGCGACGTCCATCACCGCGTCCAGTTCTGCGGTGGTGAACTGCCCGCCGTCGCAGGTCTCGTGCGGGCTGTAGAGACCGCCGGTGAGCATGACCTTGATCCACTGGGCGCCGCGCTCGAGCTGCCGGCGCACCGCCCAGGCCATGGCGTCGGGACCGTCGCAGATCAACTCCATGTTCATGCCGGTGTAGTGCCGCGGGAAACAGGTGCCGTGGCCGGCGGTCGTGCGGACCGCGCGCCCCGCGCCCGTGACCCGCGGGCCGAGAGACATCCCGGCCGCGTAGGCCCGGCCCCATGCCAGGTCCAACTCGTCGGCCTCGTCCAGGCAGCGCACACCGGTGACGCCCGCCGCCACCGCACCGGCGAAGTTCTCCCCGGCGCGGATGGTGCGGTCCGGCACTCCCTCGAAGAACCCCACCCCCGCGTTGTCGTACATGAGGCCGCCGGGGTGGGAGTGACAGTCCCACAGGCCGTACATGGCGGTCATCCCCGCGGCGTCGACGGTCGGCGCCTCGCGCCCGTCGTCCCGCCCGATCACCCCGTCGTCAACCAGCAGGTCACACGGAGCCGACTCACCGGTGGCGACGTCCAGCCAGGAGGCGCCCCGTATCCGCAGCGCACCGGCGGGGGCGCTCACGAGCCGTTCCCCACGGTGCCGTTGCCGCGATCCGCCTGCGTCGACGCGGATGCCGGGGCGGGGTGGCCGTTGCCCGCCCCGTCGCCGCCGACGTCGATGTCCAATCCCGGCGGCACGACCGTGGTGTAGCCCTCGATGAGATCGCGGCGGTGGTCCTCGTCGCTGCGCTCGGCGGGGTCGCCGTACCCGCCACCGCCGCCGGTGGCGACCCGCAGGCGGCTGCCCTTGGGGGCGGGGTAGCGGTTCACCTTCATCACAGGGGTGGACTCGCCGTCGACGGTGATGACCGCCTCGGTGGTGCTGCCGGACTCGCCGCCGAACAGACCCCAGGCCGGCGTCGTCGTGCGCTCGAACCAGGTCGAGAGCGTCACCCCGTCGGCCAGAACTTCGTACTCGCGCTCCACGCCGCAGCCCCCGCGCCAGCGGCCCCGCCCGCCGGAGTCCGGCGACACGGCGTAGCGATGCACCCTGATGGGGTAACGCGACTCCAACACCTCCACAGGGATGTTCTTCAGGTCACCGCCGCCGTAGTTGATCATCCCGTTGGTGCCGTCGCCACCGGACCAGGCACCCCAACCCACCGCCGTTGCCTCGCCGGTGACGAAGTCGTCGCCGGTCTCGGGGTTCTTGCCGACGAAGAGCACGTTCATCGGATCGGCGGGCTGCGCGGCGACCACCGCATCGGGCATGCTCGGCGCCAGGGCGCTGATGAAGAGGTCGATCATCATCCCCAGGTGCGGGTAGTAGTACTGGCACGCCGCCGGCTCCCGGGCGTCGAAGATGGACGCCTCGGGGGCGACGAGGCGCAGGTTCCGGAACGTCCCCGCGGTGACCGGCACCTCGGGGTTGATGAGGAGCTTGTAGCCCAGCCGGGCCGCCGCAACCGTCTGGGCGAAGCCGCAGTTCATGCAGCCGGGCGTCTGCGGTGAGGAGCCGTCGAGGTCCAGGAGGATCTCGTCGCCGGAGACGGTCACGGTGGCCTTCACGTACACGGGGCCGCCCCCCGGCCCCCAACTGTCCATATGGCCCTCGGTGACGAAGGTGCCGTCGGCAATGGCCGACACGAATTCCCGGTCGAGCCGCTCGCACTGCTCGAACACGACGGCGGCGGAGGCCTCAACGGTGGATCGCCCGAACCGGTCCATGAGTTCGCTCAGCTGGCGCTCACCGGTGCGGCAGGCGGCGATCTGGGCGTGCAGGTCGCCCCAGATGGAGCGCGGCAGGCGGCTGTTGCGGGTGATGAACTCCAGCACGCCCGTCTCGGGTCGTCCCTCGCGGTACAGGTGGGTGGGGCCCAGCCTGTAACCCTCCTCGTAGATGGACGTGGCGTCGTTCGTCTGGCTGGGGTCCTTGGCGCCGATGTCCATCCAGTGCGCCTTGGTGGCCCCGAACCCCACCAGGTCGCCCTCGTGGAAGATCGGCGAGAACACGCTCACGTCGTTGAGGTGGCTGCCCACGAGGTAGCTGTCGTTGACCGCGTAGACGTCACCGGGCTTGTAGATCTCCAGGCCGCCGAAGTGCTCGGTCGTGGCGTTGATGGCGGCCTCGAGGCTGCCCAGGAAGATGGGCAGGCCCGGCGCCTGACCCAGCAGCTCGGCGTTCTGGTTGAACAGGCCCACGGAGCAGTCCTTCATCTCGTAGATGATCGGCGTGTAGGCCGAGCGGGCCAGGTTGTTGTTCATCTGCGAGGCGATCGAGATGAAGGCATTGCGGATCACCTCAGTGGTGACCGGATCCACCTGTGTCATCGGGAACTCCTTGTTCTTCACTCGTTGGCCCGAAGGCCGATCTCCACGGGCTGCTCCACAGCCCGCCAGCATCGCACGAGATGCCCGGCGGTGGTCTCCCGGAGAGGTTGCGGCTCCTCGCAGCGCTCGACTGCGTACGGGCAGCGCAGCGTCAGGCGGCAGCCCGCCTTGGTGGCGGCCTCCTCGCTGATCTCGCCGACGAGCCGCACCGGCTCGCCGCTGCGAGGCGGATCGTCCAGCTCAGCGGCGTCGAGCAGGCCGCGGGTGTAGGGGTGCCGGGCGTCGGCATAGACCTGATCGCGCGAGCCCACTTCCACGAACTGTCCCAGGTACATGACCGCGACCCGGTGCGCCATGGCGTAGACCACCCGCAGGTCATGGGCGACGAGGAGGTAGGCCAGGTGCCTGCGCTCCTGCAGGTCCAACAAGAGGTTGACGATCTGGCCGCGGATGGAGACGTCCAGCGACGAGGTGGGCTCGTCCAGGAACAGCAACTCCGGTTCGGGCAGCAGGGAGCGGGCGATGCTGAGGCGCTGGAGTTGCCCCCCGCTGACCTGCGACGGTCGGCGACCGGCGATGTCGGGCTCGAGGCCCACGCTCCGGATCGCCTCGGCAATGGCGTCGTTCTGCTCCGTACGGGTCTCGAGGCCGCCGAGTCGGGTGAACTCGCGCAGGCTCGAGCGGATCGTCGTCTGCGGGTCGAACGCTGCCAGCGGATCCTGGAACACCATCTGCATGTGCCGGCGCTCCAGGCGGAAACGGCGCTCGGGGACGTCCAGGATCCCCTTGCCACCGAACAGCACCGTCCCGTCGGTCGCCGCGGTGAGCTTCAACAGCACGCGCCCCACCGTCGTCTTGCCGGACCCGGACTCGCCGACGATTGCGAAAGTCTCGCCGGGATGGATCTCGAAACTGACGCCGTCGACGGCGCGCGCGGTGTGCTGGCGCAGCCGGGCGTCGCGGGTCACGTAGTCCTTGACCAACTCCCGAACCTCGACGACGGGGCCGGTGGCGGCGGGGGGCTGGGCGTTCATGCCTTCACGCACGCAACTCGACGGTCGCCAACCGAACGCAGATCGGGGACGCCCTCACGGCACTCGGGCGCGGCCAGCGGGCACCGGTCGGCGAAGGCGCACTCGCCGAGCTCGCCGATCAACGTGGGTACGACCCCCCCAATGGCGTACATCCGGCGCTGATCGACGGTCCCGAACGCCTTGAGCAGGGCGCTGGTGTAGGGGTTCTTCGGGCTGCCGGTGACCGAGGCGGTCGGTCCGGACTCCATCACACGCCCGGCGTACATGACTGTCGTGCGCTCGCAGTGGCTGCGCGCCACGGCGATGTCGTGGGTGATCAGCAGCAGGGAGGCGTCCCGCGAGGTCACCTGCTCGACCACCAGCTCGAGCACCTGCTGCTGCAGTGTGGCGTCGAGGCCGGTGGTTGGCTCATCGGCGATGAGCAGGTCGGGCCGGCAGGACAGGGCCATGGCCAGAGCGGCCCGTTGCGCCATGCCGCCGGAGTACTGGTGCACGTAGTCCTTGGCGCGGCGGGCGGCGTCGGGGATCCCCATCTCCGACAGAAGGTCGACCGCTTGCGTCCAACTCTCCCTGCGTCCGGCGTCGCCGTGCACCCTGATCACCTCGGCGATCTGCCCACCGACGGTGAGCACGGGGTTCAGCGAGGCGCGGGGGTTCTGGAACATGATCGCCATGCGACCGCCCCGCAGGTCACGCAGGCGGCGCTCGGGGGCGCCGATCAGCTCCTCGCCGTCGAGGCGGATCGAACCGCGGATGACCTCCGCGCCGTCGGGCAGGAGCCCCAGCACCGCCGCCGCTGTGAGGCTCTTGCCCGAGCCGGACTCGCCGACGAGGGCCATCCGCTCTCCTGCGCCAACCTGCAGGTGGATCCCCTGGAGGGGTATGGACCGCCGGACCGCCCGCTTGGCCGCCGAACCGAATCCCACGGTGAGGTCGAACACGTCGAGGACGGGCACCGCCCCGCTCTCGGGAGCCACCGGATCGCCCGCGTCCGGAATCGATACTTCGGGCACGTCGGCGGCACTCACGTCGTGTGCCTCACCCGGTCGGACAGCTGGTTCAGCGTCAGGACGGCGAACAGGATCGCCAGACCGGGGAACAACGCGACCCACCACCGGCCGTAGACCATCTGCTCGTAGCCGCCGCGCACCATGGCGCCCCACTCCGGCGTCGGGACCGGCACGCCGAGGCCCACGAAGCTCAGGGCGGCCAGGATCTGGATGGCCCACGCCACGTTCACCGAGAACTGTGCCAGGACGACCTGCCTGACGTTGGGAAGGATGTGGCGCAACAGGATCGTCAACTCGCGCTGCCCGGCGCACCGGGCCGCCAGCACGAAGTCCGCATTGACGATGGGCGCGACGGCGCTGCGAGTGAGGCGCAAGTACACCGGCACGTTCACGATGGCGATGATGAAGATCAGGATGGGGATGCTCGGCCCCACCGCAGCCACGATGCCCAGCGCCAGCAGCAACGTGGGGAAAGCCTGAAACGATTCGGAAATGCGCAGCAGCACGGAGTCGAACAGCCCGCCCCGGAGGACGGCCAGCGCACCGAGGGGCATGCCGACGATGACCGCCAGCGCCGCCGCACTGAAACCGACGCCCAGATCGAGGCGCGCCCCGTGTATCACCCTGGCGAAGATGTCCCGACCGTGCTGGTCGGTACCGAACCAGATGTCACTGCCAGGGGTTGCCAACGACTCGCCGACGTTCAACATGAGCGGATCCCGCGTGAACAGCGGCCCGATGAGCGCCAACAGGATCAGGGCCACCATCACGCCGGTGGCGGGCCGGATCACTCGACGCTGAGGATCCCAGACCGCGGGGGCCACGATGATCGCCAGCACGGTCAGGACCACCCGGAGGACCCGCCACTCGCCGTCCCAAACCAGGGCGACCACGAGGACCACCATCGTGGCGACGGCCACGAGAAGGTGAACCGGTCGCACCCCGGCGATGCTGCGGCGACGGGCCGGTGGAGCGGTGCTCCCCGAGGCGCGCGGCGAGACGACACTCACGTCCGCGTCCGCGGATCGATGATGAAGTGCAGGATGTCCATGATCAGGTACACGATGATGTAGCTGCAGGCGCTCAGCAGCACGGCTGCCAGCACGGGGGCGTAATCCGAGGCGTTGATGGAGTCGATGGCGTACTTGCCGATGCCGGGCCAGGCGAACACGAACTCAACCAGAACGGTCCCGCCCAGCAGGTAGCCGTACATCATGGCCGCCATCGTGGACACGGGCAGCAGCACGTTCGGCACCGCGTGCCGCAGGACGATCGAGCGCTCCGGGATACCCAGCGCCCGGGCCGAGCGGATGTGGTGCGACGACATGGTCTCGCGCATGAAACCGCGTGTGACGCGCAGCAGCGGTGCGCCGGTGGTGATCGCCAGTGTGAGCGCCGGCAGGATGAGTTGGGCCAGCGCCGAGCGCAGCGCTCCCCAATCACCGGCGATCACCGAGTCGAGGGTGTACAGCCCCGTGACATCCGGGGGCACCACCCCGAGAGTTCGTCCGATCGGAGCGGGCGCGAACCCCAGATTGAACGCAAAGACCAAGAGCAGGATGATCCCCAACCAGAACTCGGGAACGGAGACGCCTATCCCCGAGACCACGTTCGCGAGCCTGTCCGAGAGCGAGCGGCGCCGTAGCGCGGAGATGACCCCGAAGGGCACCGACCAGGCCACCGCCATAATCGCCGCCATGGACGCCAACTCGATGGTTGCCGGCCAGCGCACGCCGATATCGGTGGTCACCGGGTTCTTGGTGCGCCAGCTGTCGCCGAGATCGCCCGTGAAGAGCTGGCGCATGTAGTGGCCGTACTGCTCGACGATGGGCCGGTCGAGGCCCAGCCGTTCGATGACCGCCTCGACGGTGGACTCGTCGGCCTGCACGCCGACGATCAGGTACGCGGGATTCCCGGGCAGCACGCGGGTCACCACGAACGTGATGAGCGACACGCCGAACAGCGCCACCACCAGGAACACCAACCGGCGGCCGATGTAGATCGCCAGCGGCACGTCAGTGCTCCTTGAGGGCGTCCCCTGTCGGCGCCCGGCGGCTCGTCACAACGTCAGAACTTCCGCCCGGCGCCGGCGAGCATCTCGGCATAGCGGACCGGAGTGATCAGGGGATCCAGGACCGGCACGGGTACCCGGTCGCGAACCGACCCCAGCAGACCCGACCAGATCGTGCAGGCGAAGAACAGCACCGTGGCGTCGTGGTCCCGCCAAGCTGACTCGGCGGCGTCGCCCGCCGGGCCCGCCACCGCCTCCGCCATGCCGCGACGCACCGTGGCCCGCAGCTTCCGGGGGTCGGTGGCGAGCAACTGGTCCACCAGGTCGGCGGGCGGGGGCGGACAGGGCGCCGAGAACACGCCGGCGAAGATCGACCCGCCGTCGTAGGCGTGCACCAGCCGGCGCACCCAGTTGGCGTCCTGCGGCAGGTTCTCGCCTTCGCCACTTTCGATACGCGGGGCCACGACGGCGAGCCGTCCGAAGGCGCGCCCGGTGGCAATTGCGGCTTCCATCGGCGCGGTCACGGGGATCGACACCAACTCCTTGGCGTCCACCAGCCCCGGATCGGAGGCGCAACAGATCACCACGGCGTCGAAACCGTCGCGTTCGCCCTGCTGGACGGCCGACAGCAACTGGTTCATGAGCAGAGACGCCGCGGGCAGGAACGCCGTCTCCGGCACACCGGTGCCGGCGAGGGAGCGCACCGTCAACTCGGTGTCCGAACCGACCGCAGGTCGCACCACCTCGTCGACGAGTTCGTCGTAGACGTTCACTCCCAGCGGGTTGATCAGCAGGATGCGCATCGTGGTTCCTCCTCGGTTGTCGTTTCGCTCGTCGGGGCTCTTGCCGGAGTCTTGGGTGCCTGCCCGGCCCGCTCAGGATCGTCGCAGCACGAGATGCCCGTGCGCCGAGACCGACGCCGTCCACGACGGCGGCACCAGGGTCGTGCAGGCATCCTCCAGAACGATCGCCGGGCCGGCAACGGCTGCACCGGCCGGCAATGCCTCGCGGCGATGCACCGGCGTCGGCAGCCAGGAGCCGTCGAACCAGGTGCGCTCGACGGCCACCGGTTCGCCTGCGTCGCCGGTGGGCAGATCGACGGCCTCCGGTCGGCGCAACGAGCCGCGCGCCGTCATCCGCAGGTTCACGAACTCGACGTCCTCGGCGGGGTTGCTGTGGCCGTAGCGCACTTCGTGCGCCTCGGCGAACCGCTCGGGCAACGCGGCGAGCATCCGGCCGGTCGGCTCGGCGACGGGCAGCGGGAGCGTCACCGTGTACTCCTGGCCCACGTAGCGCAGATCGGCAGAAGGCTCCAGCCCGATGGCCCGCTCGTCCACACCGTCCTCCTTGACGAGCAGGCGGGCGCGCTCGGCCAATTCAGCCAACGTCGCCTCCAGCGTCTCACCGTCGGTCTCCGCCACGCCCAGGTAGAAGCTCTGGACGACGTCATGGCGGATGTCGGCGTGCAACATCCCGTAGGCCGACAGGACACCCGGATCAGCGGGCACCAGCACGGTGTCGATCTCCAACTCGTCGGCGAGCGCCGCGGCGTGCAGCGGACCGGCGCCGCCGAAGGCCACCAGCGCGAATGAACGCGGGTCGATCCCCCGCAGCACCGTGATCTCGCGAATGGCGTTGGCCATGGTGGAGTCGGCGACGGCGACTATCCCCGTGGCCAGCGAGTCGGCGGCCAAGCCCAGCACTTCGCCCACCGAACCCAGTGCCGCCTCCGCAGCGGCGGCATCGAGTGCCATGCCCCCGGCCAGGCGAGCGACCGACGGGAGCCGACCGAGGTGCAGGTTGGCGTCGGTGACCGTCGGCTCGGTGCCGCCGGAGCCGTAGCACGCCGGACCCGGCTCGGCGCCCGCGGAGCGTGGCCCCACCCGCAGGCCACCTGCCGAGATGTGCCCGACGCTGCCGCCGCCGGCGCCGATGGTGTGGATGGCGACAGTCGGCGACAGCACGGGGTGGCGTTCCAGTTCGGATTCCAGTTCCACGTCGGCCTCGCCGTCCACGACCAGGCTCACGTCGAAGGAGGTTCCCCCCATGTCGATGCAGATCAGGCGGCTGACATCCATCTCGTCGCCCAGATCCCCCGCGGTGGCAACACAGGCGATCGTGCCCCCCACAGGTCCCGAGAACAGCGTCTGGATGGCTTTGCGCCTCGCCATGGCGGCCATCATCACGCCACCGTTGGACTGCATCACCCGCAGCGGTCCCCGCAGCCCGCGGGCGCTGACCTCCTGCTCCAACTCGACGAGGTAGTGCTGCACGATGGGGGCCACATAGGCGGCGATGGCCGTCGTGCTGGTGCGCTCGTACTCCCGCCACTCGGGCGCGATCTCGTGGCTGCACACCACCGCCAGCGACGGCGCTGCATCTGCGAGGAGTTCGGCGACCCGCTGCTCGTGGTCGGGGTTGGCGTAGGAGTGCAGGAAGCAGACCGCCACGGCCTCGAACTCGTCGCCGAGCCGGTGCCCGAGGGCCCGCACGGCGTCGTCATCCACAGGCACCAGGACCGAACCGTCGGCGGCGACCCGCTCGTCGATCTCGAAGATCCACCGCCGCGGCACCAGCGGCGCCGGTTGGCGATAGCGAACGTTGTACATGTCGGGCCGGTTCGCTCGACCGAGTTCGTAGACGTCGCGGAAGCCACGGGTGGTGAGCAGGGCAACCTTGGCGCCACGGCGCTCGAGGAAAGCGTTCAACCCGGCGGTGGTGCCGTGGGTTATGGAATCCAGGCGATCCCAGTCCACCTCCAGCCGCTCGAGCGCCTCGAGCACGCCGTCGTGCAGCCGCCGAGGCGTCGTGAGGACCTTGGCCGTGCGGATACGACCGTCATCGTCGACCGCCACCGCGTCCGTAAACGTCCCGCCAATATCAACGCCAACTCGCATCAGGCTCGCCTCCCTCCGATCGCCGCGATCCTAGACGCGCCGGCTCGCTCCGGCACTCGTGCGGCTCACCAGCGGCACAAGTGGCGGCGAACCTTCGGCGCGGCCGGATCGAAGGGCACTCCCGGCGGCTCCGTAGCCGGCTACGGCTGCTCGTAGGCGCGCTCGTCGCGGGGCATGGGATCGGTCGGGTAAGCGCCGGCGCCGTGCTCGGCGAGGTCCAGACCGCGAGCTTCCTCGGCGGCGGACACCCGCAGCACGCCGAACCGTCGCAGCATCGCGAACAGGATCCCCGTCGTGACGAGGGTCCAGGCCAGCACGATCAGCACGAAGACGAACTGCACCAGCAACTGCCAGCCACCGCCGCCGTAGAAGAGCCCGGCGTTGTCCCGACCCAGGAAGGCGTCGTCGTAGCGAGCGAACAGGCCGATCGCAAGGGTGCCCCACACGCCGCAGACGCCGTGCACGGAGACGGCCCCCACCGGGTCGTCGACCCCCTTGCGCTCGATGAAGAACACCGAGCACACGACCAGCACGCCGGCGACCGCGCCGGTCACGAGCGAACCCAGCACGTTCATCGTGGCGCAGCCGGCGGTGATGCCCACGAGGCCCGCCAGGGTGCCGTTGCCGGCCATGGCGACGTCCGGCTTGCCGGTCCTCAGCCACACCACGGCACCTGCGGTCAGCGTGCTGGCCGCGGCTGCGATGGCCGTGTTCAGCGCCACCACCATCACGACGCCGTCGGCAGCCAGCTCGGAGCCGGCGTTGAAACCGAACCAGCCGAGCCACAGGATGAACACGCCCAGGATCGTCATCGGCATGGAATGGCCCGGAATCGGCCGCGGCGCGCCCCCCGGTCCGAACTTGCCCAGGCGCGGGCCCAAGAAGATGGCACCCATGAGTGCCGCCCACCCGCCTGTGGAATGCACGACGGTCGAGCCCGCGAAGTCGCTGTAGACGGCGCCGCCGATGGAGATGTCGGCGATGAGGCCGCCGCCCCAGGTCCAATGCACCACCATCGGGTAGATGAACGCCGACATCGCAAGGCTGAAGAGCAGGTAGGCCTTGAACCGGGCCCGCTCGGCCATTGCGCCCGAGGCGATCGTGACCGCTGTGGCGGCGAACACCACCTGGAAGAAGAAGAACGTCGCCGTCGACAGGTTGCCGACCCCGCTGGAGCCGAACTCGAAGAGGGGACTGCCCGACAGGAAGAATCCTTCGGTGCCCCACCAGGCGTTGCCGGCACCGAACGCCAGGCCGTAGCCCACGGCCAGGAAGGCGATGACGCCCACACTCATGTCGGCCAGGTTCTTGGCCATGATGTTCGTGACGTTCTTGGCCCGGGTCAGTCCCGCTTCCAGCAACGCGAATCCCGCCTGCATGAAGAAGACCAAGGCGCCCGCCACGAGCACCCAAACGTTGTCCAGGACAGCCTGCACTGCGGCCGCCGGATCGGTGCTCTGAGCCGCCGCGGGCGTGCTCAGGACCGCGACTACTGCGCCGGTGACGCCGAGCGCCACCAAAGTTCGACGTTTCACGGGAGTGCCTCTCTTGTCGAGTCGTGCTTGTTCCGCCCGACATTGGACGTAGGAGCGACTCCCTTGGCGCACCGGCACCGTACCCTCGGAGTCGCCGGTTGCCACCACCGTGGCGTCGGGTCGTCCGCTACGGCTGTGCCGGGAGGGCCGAACGGGCAAATGACAGCGAACGCTCCCCGATGCCCGTAACCTCGCCGGCGGCATGAGCATTCCACCGCGTTGCGGCCGGTCACTTTCAGCGCTGCGCCGATGCCCGTAGCCTCAGCGGCCAGATGAGCACCGAGTCACCCCGTTCCGGTCGCCTCGCGCCCAACCGCCTCGTGATCCTGGCAGGGCTCGGGCTGGCCCTGGTCACTGTCGCCTCGGGCATCGCCGCCGCCATCACCGGGTTTCACAGCACCGCCACCGTGACCCGGGAGGTGTTCGGCAACATTCCCGGCCCGCTGCGCGTGGCGTTCTACGCCATCATCCCGATCGCCCTGGTGTACGCCTCGGTGCTGTTCGCCCACAGGGTGCGCAACTGGCAACGGGGGGCCGCAGAGGAGCGCCGCACGACCTGGCGCAACGTGCACCGCCGGCTGGGCGACCTGCGGGCAGGGGTGTACATGCGCACGCTCCTGCGCGAGCCCGTCGCCGGGGTGATGCACTCCCTCATCTACTTCAGCTTCCTGGTGCTGCTGGCGGTGACCATCACCTTGGAGATCGAGCACCAGCTGCCCGACGGCGCCAAGTTCCTCACCGGACGCGTGTACCAGGGCTATTCCCTCACCGGCGATCTGGCCGGGGCGGTGTTCCTCGTGGGCGTGGGTTGGGCGATCGTGCGCCGCTGGGGCCCCTGGCACCTGCGCCCTTACCGCATCCGTCACAAGACCCGGCCCGAGCACGCCGTGATCCTCACCACGATGCTGCTCATCGGCGTCACCGGTTTCGGGGCCGAGGCCTTCCGCATCGCCGAGGCGGGCACCCCGTCCTTCGAGCGCTGGTCTCTGATCGGCTACCCGCTGGCCACTGCCGTCGACGGCCTCTCCAACGTCGCCGGGTGGCACCAGGTGTGGTGGATCCTGCACGTGGCGACGTTCGTGGTCTTCGTGCTGCTGATACCGGTCACCATGCTTCGCCACATGTTCACCTCACCGGCGAACATGTACCTGCGCGACCGGGAACGGCCCAAGGGCGCCATGCGGGAACTGCCGAACCTCATGGAGACCGACTTGGACTCCTTCGGGGCGGCGGCTGTGGAGGACTTCACCTGGAAGCAACTCCTGGACCTCGACGCCTGCACGATGTGCGGGCGCTGCACGTCGGTGTGCCCGGCACACGCCACCGGCAAGCCGCTGGACCCCCGTGAGATCGTCCTGAAAGTGGGCGAGGTGATGGCCGCCGGCGGCACGCCCGCCACCTCACCGCCCATCGGCACCGACGCCGAAATAACCGTGGCCGGCTCCAACGTGTTCGAACGCGTCAGTTCCGAGGAGGTCTGGGCCTGCACGTCGTGCCGGGCCTGTGACGAGATCTGCCCCGTGAACATCGAGATCCTCGACAAGATCCTGGACATGCGGCGCTACCTCTCGCTGATGGAGAGTGACTTCCCCAGCGAGTTGGGCACCGCCTACCGCTCGATGGAGAACTCCGGCAATCCGTGGGGCATGGCCCAGTCCGCCCGAGCCGACTGGGCGACCGACTTCGAGGGCCTCGTGGTGCTCGACGGCACCGACCCAATCGAGGCCGAGTACCTGTACTGGGTGGGCTGCGCCGGCAGCTACGACGACAAGAACCGCAAGGTCACCCGCGCCATGACCGAACTCATGCAGCGCGCAGAGGTGGACTTCGCCGTGCTCGGCCCCGCGGAGATGTGCACCGGCGACCCGGCGCGGCGCTCCGGCAACGAGTACGTGTTCCAGATGCTGGCCATGCAGAACGTCGAGACCCTCAACGCCATGGGCGTGCGCAAGATCATCACCCAATGCCCGCACTGCTTCAACACCCTCGGCAACGAGTACCCGCAACTCGGCGGGCACTACGAGGTCATCCACCACAGCCAGTTGCTGGAAGAACTCGTCGACAGCGGCCGCCTGGATCTTTCCGAGGCCCGGCTGTCCGAGCGGCTCGTGTACCACGACTCCTGCTACCTGGGTCGCCACAACGACGTCTACCTTGCGCCGCGGCGTGTCGTGGCGGCCATCGGCGGCCTCGAAGTGGTGGAGGCGCCGCGCAACGGCACCAAGGGGATGTGCTGCGGTGCCGGTGGTGCCCGCATGTGGATGGAGGAGCACGTCGGCGAGCAGGTGAACGTGGTGCGCAGCCGCGAGTTGCTGGCAACCGGCGCCGACCGCATCGCCACGGCCTGCCCCTTCTGCTACGTCATGATCGACGACGGCGTGCGCGGCGAGGGCGTCGAGCCCACCGACGTGCAGGTCGGCGACATCGCCCTTCACGTCCTGGAGGCCATCCACCAGGGTGAGGAGGCTGCCATCGCCCGCCGCGACGCCGAGTTCGTCTCTCCGGTGGTCGTGGGCGACCCGGGCACCGAGGGTGTCCCGGTGTCGGTCTCGGTGTCGGGACTGGATCTGGCGCCGATGGCCCGCTTGCGCCCCACCACTGCGCCCGCCTCGCCCGCGGCGATCCCTGCCGGGGTGCCCGCTCCGGCGCCCCCACCGGCTCCCGCCGCCACCGCGAGCGCGCCTGGCGCACCGCGCAAGGACAACCTGCGCCTCATCAAGGGCACCGACCCGATGCTGCTGGCCGAGTTGGCCAAACAGGGGATCACGGGCTACGACCAGATCGCCACCCTCGACGAGGCCGCAGTGGAGGCACTCGAGGAGGCCATAGGCGCGCCCGGCCGCATCCAGAAGTGGAACTGGGTGGCGCAGGCCGAGGACCTGCTGCGCCGCTTCCCCGCCGAGGACTGACCCGGCCTAGAAGTTCTCCCAGTAGCGGCTGGGGATCGGGCCGACCTGGCCCTGATACTTGGAGCCGACCGCCTTCGATCCGTATGGGTTGTCCGCCGCGGTCGTCATCCGGATGAAGCTGATCTGACCGATCTTCATACCCGGATAGAGCGTGATCGGCAGGGTTGCCACGTTCGACAGCTCCAGGGTGAGCTGACCTCGCCAGCCCGCGTCCACGAACCCGGCCGTCGAATGGATGAGCAGCCCGAGCCGTCCCAGGCTGGACTTCCCCTCCAAGCGGCCCACCAGGTCGTCGGGCAGAGCCACCTGCTCCAGGGTGCAGCCCAGCACGAACTCACCGGGGTGCAGAATGAACACGCCGTCCGCGTCGATCTCCACGAGGTCCGTCAACGCCGCCAGATTCTTCTTCACGTCGATGCAACCCATCGTGTGGTTACGGAACACCCTGAAGAACCGGTCGAGCCGCAGATCCACCGAGGACGGCTGAACCGCGCCGGGCGCCAGTGGATCGATGGAGATGCGGCCCGCTGCAATCTGTTCGCGGATGGTGCGATCGGACAGAATCATTCCGCGGCGACGTTACCCTCGAATCGTCACTAACCGAAAGGAGCCGGCACATGCCTCGTGCTTTCCTTCACCCCTTCTCCCCACCCAACCTCGAGGACTACATCAACCTCGTCCGCGGCGAGGGTTGCACGCTCTGGGACGACGCCGGCAACAGCTACCTCGATGCGATGGCCAGCCTGTGGTATTGCCAGGTGGGCCACGGCCGAGCCGAGATCATCGACGCCGTGGCCGACCAGATGCGCAGCCTGGAGGCGTACAACACCTTCGCGCCGTTCACGAACCCGGCGGCCGAGGAGGTCGCGGCCATGATCGTCGAGCGCTCGCCGCTGCGCGACGGGCGGGTGTTCCTGTGCTGCTCGGGTTCGGAGGCGGTGGACACCGCTCTGAAGATCGCCCGCCAGTGGCACCGGCTGCACGGTGACGTTCAGCGTCAAGCTGTGATCACCCGCACGAACGGCTATCACGGCACCAACTTCGGGGGCACCGCCGCCCAGGGGATCGCCCCCAACCGGGAGGGCTGGGGCGACCTGGTGCCACACTTCACCGAGGTGCCCCACGACGATCTGGAGGCCGCGGCACTGGCGATGGCCACCACCGACGAGCGGCTGGCGGCGGTGATCTCCGAACCGTTGCAGGGCGCCGGCGGGGTGTGGCCGCCCCCCGAGGGCTACCTGGAGGGTCTGCGGAGGCTGTGCGACACCCACGGGGCGCTGCTCATACTCGACGAGGTGATCTGCGGGTTCGGGCGCACCGGCGAATGGTTCGGCGCGCAGCACTACGGCGTCACCCCCGACATCATGACGTTCGCCAAAGGGGTGACCTCGGGCTATCAGCCACTGGCCGGGGTGATCCTCTCGCGGCGGGTCTGCGACACCTTCGAGGCCCAGGAGGAGGGCTTCCTGCTGCGCACCGGCTACACCTACTCGGGGCATCCGGCGGCCTGCGCCGCCGGCGTGGCGAACCTGAGACTCATGGACGCGGAGAACCTGCCGGGCCGGGCGACCCACATCGGCGAGCGCATCTCCGGCGGCCTGCGGGCAATGGCCGCCGACGGGCTCGTGGCCGACTACAGAGGGACCGGCGCCGTCTGGGCCGCCGAACTGGGCCGTGACGCAGCCGGCGTGCGCGCCAAGATCCTCGACGCCGGGGTCATCGTGCGCCCCATCGGCACCGCCCTGGCCATGTGCCCGCCGCTCGTCATCAGCGACGCCGAGATCGACCGCCTCATCGACACCATGGCCGACGCCCTGCGCTGAGCGATCGCTCAGGCGGAGATGTTCACGACGGTGCCGAGGGGGGCCGTGCGGGCGATGACCTCGATGATGTTGTTGGGGATGCGGATGCAGCCGTTGGACAGCGCCTCGCCGATGCGATCGGGAATGTGGGTGCCGTGCAGGGCGATACGGGGTAGGCCACCACTGAAGCTGTCCAACGCCTGGCTGAAGAACGACAGCATCAGGATCCAGTCCCCCAGCACTGCGCTGGCGTTCTGCTGGCTGTGATTCGGGAGCTTCTCCACGACGAAGCCCCGCAGCGCAGGTGTCGGCGTGGTCGACTTGCCCACGATGGCGCGGGTGTAGGTCACCAGGTCGTCACCGTCGAAGAGGGCCACCAGCCGGTCCGAGAGGTCGATGAGAACGTGGTGGTTCACCGTCGACCAGTTGAAGTTGTCCGTACGGATCCAGCCGCGACTGCCGTTGGGGCGGACGGGTAGCTCCACCTGGGCCCATTCGTCGCCCTGGGTGCCCCGCAGCACGCGCACCACCAGGCGGTTGCCCCGGAAGGTGTAACTCCAGACCTCACCGTCGCGGAACGACAGCCGATCCCCCCCTGGCGCGTCGTACACCGGGATGATGCCGTTGACGGTGTCCTTGGAGACGAGGACGGTTACCGGACTCCACGACGGCGTCTCCGGCGGCGGCAGTGGCTGGGCCGAGGGCGGCGACGGTGGGTCCGGGGGATCCGGGGGTGGATCAGGCGCCGGCGGTTCCGCCACCTCGGGATCTTCAGCCGGCTCCGGGGGTGCGCGTGGCTCGGGCGGGGCCGGAGGCTCAGGAGGCGGAGGTGCCGGATCGGGCGGCGGTGGGACAGGCGCCGGGGGATCCGGAGGCGGTTGCGGTGTGGTCGGGGGCGGCGGGGGATCCGGAGGCGGCGCCGGTGTGGTCGGGGGCGGCGGGGGATCCGGAGGCGGCGCCGGTGTGGTCGGGGGGGGCGGGGGGGCCGGGGGGGGCGGCGGGGCGGGCGGGGGGGCCCGGGGCGGCGCCGGGGCGGGGGGTGGGGGGGGGGGGGCGGGCGCCGGGGGGGGGGGTGGAGGCCCCCCCCCCCCCGGAGCCCCCCCCCACGACGGATCAAGGAGCCGCGGAGCCGCAAGCGGCGACTCCTCCCCTTACAGCAGTCGAACCGGCATCGCCCG
>JAPONU010000205.1 GCA_026713745.1 bacterium | reverse complement strand
GGCTCCCCAGACGAGCGCGGACACCGTGGCGCCCACCTCGCCGGCCCGGATCGCCACGGTCACTGCCTCCTCGTCGAGTTCGAGGACGGTTGCCCGGTGTGCCACGGTCTGCGCGTCCGGCACCGCTTCGGCCGCGAAGCTGTCGAAGACGGCGACCAGGCTCACCAGGTCGCCGGGGCGCACCGGCGGGACCCCGAAGGTGACCGGCACCGACACTGCCGCCATACCCGATGGCAGCCGGCTGCTCAGCCCGCCGCCGAGACCGGCCACGCGCTCGTCGTGTACCACTTCCCCCGGATAGATCGCCGCCGCGGCGACGGCGCCGTCTGCGAGTTCGGTGGCCGTACCGGGGGGCACCGCGGCGGTCGGCCGCGGTTCCCACCGCACGGCCTCGGCATCCAGGGGGTCGCCGGGTCTGATGAGGCCGGCGGCCACCGGCACCTGGCGCAGCTCGCCGTAGGCGGCTTCGAGTTGCTGGCGGCGGTCCGACTGGCGCGCCACGCCCATGACGGTGACGACGACGAGAAGTGCCACGGCGGTCCAGTACACGAGCGGGCGGCGCAGCCAGCGGTACACGGGTGAGCGACGCCACGTCGGCGACTCGGCGCGGCGGCGTATCGGGGACGGGCTCGGCATGGCGGGCTTCCTCTCGCCGATGGGAATTGGGGGGAAGCCGCCGGAGTCCCAGCGCCGGTACGCAGGCTACCGGTGGTCGCCTGCGGTGCCGCTAGGAGGGTTCGTGGAAGAGGGACGGGCCTGCCCGATCGCCGCAGCAGGCGGGTTGGGTGGCGGGGAGATCGGCCACGAGGCGTCCGATCAGGTTCCGCACGCGTGTGACGTTCTGGTCGAAGACGGCCAGCACCTGCTCGTGGGTGACCGGCTCGGCGTCGCCGACTACCCCGGCGTCGTAGTCGGTCACGAGCGCGATACCGGCGAAGCACATGCCCAATTCGGCCGCCAGTGGGGCCTCGGGCACCTGCGTCATGTTCACCACGTCGCCGCCGAAGGCGCCGAACCAGGCCGATTCGGCGCGGGTACTGAAGCGCGGCCCCTCGATCACGACGACCGTGCCGCCATGGTGCGCGCTGATCCCCTCGGCTGTGGCCGCGGCGACCGCCGTGCGCCGCAGTGCCGGGCAGTAGGGATCGGCGAAGCTCACGTGATGGACCTGCGGCCCGTCGTAGTAGGTCTGCTGACGTCCCTGGGTGCGGTCGACGATCTGGTCGCAGACCACGAAGTCGCCCGGGGCGATGTGCCGTTGGAGTGAGCCGCAGGAGAACGGTGCCAGCAGGGTCCGCACGCCGAGGGATCGCAGCGCCCAGAGGTTCGCCCGGTAGGGCACCCGGTGGGCGGGGAACTCGTGGTTCTCGCCGTGGCGGGCCAGGAAGGCCACCTCGCGCCCGGCGAAGCTGCCGACCCGCGGTGGCGCCGAGGGGGCTCCGTACGGCGTGTCGATCTCGACGGGCCGCAGGTCCTCGGCGAGGGAGTAGAAGCCGCTGCCGCCGAGGATGCCGATCTGTACGCCGGTGCCGGCGGTGGTCATAGCGCCGCCGGTGCGGGTGTCCTCACGACGAACTGGCCCCTGCCGTGGCGCGGTCACCCTTCGAGTCCCCCGTTGTCGCGCCGGAGGAGTCCTTGCTCCCGCTGCCGGACGACTTGGCGGCGCCCTCGCCGGACTTCGTGGCGCCCTCGTCGGACTTCGTGGCCTGCTCGGCCGGCTTCTGGTCCTTGGAGCCGTTCGTGGCTCGGCCGGCGGAAGAGCGGCTGTCGGTCTTGTAGAAGCCGTCGCCCTTGAAGCTGATGGACGGGGCGCTGAATACCTTCCGCACCTCGCCCTCGCCGGGGGCGAGGCAGGCGGCAGGACTCTGCTCCGAGCCGGCGGAGGGGCAACTGGTGAGGCTGTCCTCGGCGAAGGATTGCCGGACCTCGAAGCGGGCGTCGCAGGATCGGCAGCGATACTCGTAGGTGGGCATGCGGCTCCTCGCCGTCGGTCGTCTGTTCAGGCACCGCTGGAACGACTCATGGACCGGCCGCTAACCCTATAGCTGCGACGGGTTGGCGCCACCGGGCCGGGGAGGCTCGAGCAAATCGGCGCCCGCGGCGGTTCCGTGGCCGCGGCGGGCGCCGAGCCACGAGCCCCCTTGCTCACTCCGGCCCTGACGCGGCGGGGGTCCTGACCTAATATGTCGCCATGAGTGCATGGTGGCTGCTCGTCCCCCTCGCGTATCTCCTGGGCACCTTCCCGACAGCGCATCTCGTGGGCCGCCTCGTCGGCCACGACCCCATGAGCGAAGGCTCGCGCAATCCGGGTGCAACCAACATGTATCGCGTGGCCGGGCGAGGCGCCGGCGCACTCGTCCTCATCGGCGATCTCGTGAAGGGCCTGGCGCCGACGCTGGTGGCGTTGCTCGTGGCCGGTCGGCCGGTCGCCATGGGTTGTGCCGTGGCGGCAGTACTGGGCCACATCGCGCCCCTCACACGGCGCCTGCGCGGCGGCAAGGGCGTCGCCACCTACGGCGGCGTGTCGCTGGCGATGTGGTCGTTCGCCACTCTCGGCGCCGTCGTGCTGTTCCTCATAGTCACCAAGTTGTCGGGACGTCCGTCGGTCGGGTCTCTCGTGGCCGTCCCGCTGCTGCCGGTCGGCGTCGGCATCCAGGTGGCGTTCGGTTCGGTGGGATGGTGGGAACCGGTGCTCCTGGCGGTCGTGGCGATGGTGATCGTGGGGATGCACTGGCGCAATATCATGCGACTCGCCCGGGGAGAGGAAGCCAGGCTCCCCAACGTCTTCACGCGCGGGCAGGCCACGACTTCGTGATCCCCCTCGCTGAGGCGCAGCGGATCGTCGTCGACCGCTGCGCACCACTACCGACGGTCACGCTCGGGTTGGTTGACGCGCTCGGCCACGTGACCGCCGGTGCGGTCACCGCCGCTGAAGAGGTTCCGGCGTTCGACAACACGGCCATGGACGGGTATGCGGTACGTTCGGCGGACACCGCAGCGCCGCCTGTGACCCTCGATGTCGTGGGCACCCTGGCTGCCGGCAAGGCGCCCGATGCGGTCGTGGGCCCGGGCCAGGCGGTGCGCATCATGACCGGTGCGCCCATCCCGCCGGGCGCCGACGCGGTGATCATGGTGGAACGCACCCGGGCGCTGGACGGAGGCGGCCAGGTCGTCGCCGAGGTCAGCGTGCCCGCCGGCAACCACGTCCGTCGGGCGGGGGAGGACCTCGAGGTGGGCAGGGTGGTCTTCGAGCCCGGCGAGGTGTTGCAGCCTGCACACGTGGGCGTTCTGGCGGGGTTGGGCATCCATTCCCTCGACGTCGTGCGCAGGCCCCGTGTGGGGGTCATCTCCACCGGCGACGAGCTGGTTGACGGCCCCCGGCCCCTGGCGCTCGGGCAGGTGCGCGACTCCAACCGCTACTCGCTTCTCAGCCTGGTGCGAGAGGCCGGCCTGGAGGGTGCCGACCTTGGTCTGGTGCGCGACGACCCGGAGGCGATCAGGTCCACCATCGCCCGCGGCGCCGAGACGTGCGACGCCGTGTTGACCAGCGGGGGCGTCAGCATGGGCGACTACGACTGCGTCAAGGTGGTCCTGGACGAGATGGGGGAGATGTCCTGGATGCAGGTGGCCATCAAACCGGCCAAGCCTTTCGCCTTCGGGCTGGTGGGCGCCACGCCGGTGTTCGGGCTGCCGGGCAACACGGTCAGCTCCATGGTCTCCTTCGAGCTGCTGGCGCGCCCGGCGCTGCGCCGCATGATGGGGCACACCCAACTGCACCGGCCCCGTGTGCAGGCGACCGCCGCTGCGCCGCTGGGACGCCACCCCGATGGCAAGATCCACTTCGCCCGGGTGGTGTGGTCCTACCGCCAGGGCGGCTACGAGGTTCGCTCGGCGGGCGGTCAGGGCTCGCATCAGCTCTCGTCGCTGGCCGCGGCCAACGGCCTGGCGGTCCTGGCCGACGGGGACGGCGCCGACATCGGGGACTCTGTCGAACTCATCCGCCTGCACGAGGCGCGCCGCGAGGACTGAGTGATGTCCGGGAGGGCCGCGGTCGCGGGACGGTCCCGCCGAGGTTGACGCGGCGGGGGGCGATGGGCACCGCACCCGGTGACGCCGGTAGTCTGAGGTGATGGCGGAGCAACTCGTCGACACCTTCGGCCGGGTGCACCGCGATCTGCGGATCTCCGTCACCGACCGCTGCAACTACCGCTGCACCTACTGCATGCCGCCGGAGGGGTTGGAGTGGTTGCCCCGGTCCGAGTTGCTGACGTTCGAGGAGATCGAGCGGCTGGCTCGCCTCCTCGTGGAGCGCTTCGGCGTCGGGAGCATCCGACTGACAGGCGGCGAGCCCACGGTGCGGGCCCGCCTGGCCAAGCTGGTGGAGATGTTGGTGCCGCTGGGGACCGATCTGGCCCTCACCACCAACGGCGCCACACTCGGCCTCCTGGCAGAGGATCTGGCCAACGCCGGCCTGCGCCGGATCAACATCTCCATCGACTCGCTGCGAGCCGATCGGTTCCGCGAATTCACCCTGCGTGACGACCTGCACCGGGTGCTCGACGGCGTCGACGCCGCGTTGGCCGCTGGACTCGACCCGGTGAAGGTCAACGTCGTGGTCATGCGTGGCCAGAACGACGACGAACTCTTGGACTTCGCCGAGTTCGGGCGCCGCAAGGGTGTTGAGGTGCGATTCATCGAGTACATGCCGCTGGACGCCGAAGAGGGGTGGCGAGCCGGGTCGGTGGTCGGCCTCGCCGAGATCACCGAACGGATCGGTGAGGTGTTCCCGTTCGAGGCGCACCGGCAGGGATCCGAGCCCGCCAGCCGTTTCCGCTACCTCGACGGCAAGGGGTTCTTCGGCGTTGTCGCCAGCGTGACCCAGTCGTTCTGCGGGTCCTGTGACCGGATCCGCCTCACCGCCGACGGCCAGTTCCGCAACTGCCTCTTCGGCCTCGAGGAGTACGACCTGCGGGGGCCGCTGCGCAGCGGTGCCGGCGACGACGAGTTGGCGGAGATCGTGCGCGGCGCCGTGGGGGACAAGTGGGCGGGTCACAGCATCGGCAAGGTGCACTTCATCCGGCCTGCCCGGTCGATGTCCCAGATCGGCGGCTGAGGGCCGCCGCTAGGCTCGGTGCAGTGAGTGATCTGGGGTTCACGCACCTCGACCCTCTGGGCCGGGCGCGCATGGTGGACGTCTCGGCCAAGGACCCCACGCACCGGCGAGCCATCGCTCGGGCCAGGGTGAACATGACCTCCGAGACCGCTTCGGCGGTCGCCCGCGGCGCCATCGGCAAGGGTGACGTGCTGGCGGTGGCCCGCGTCGCCGGGATCCAAGCCGCCAAGCGCACGCCCGACCTCATCCCGCTCTGCCACCCCCTGCTCGTGGGGTCGGTACTGGTCAACTTCAGCATCGAGGACAGCCACATCGATGTCGAGGCGGAAGTCGAGACGCTGGACCGAACCGGCGTGGAGATGGAGGCCATGACCGCCTGCGCGGTGGCAGCGTTGACGATCTACGACATGTGCAAGTCGTTGGATCGCTCCATGGTCATCAGCGATGTGTGCCTCTGGGAGAAGACGGGCGGGCGCTCGGGGACGTACCGCCGCGGCGACGCCACCTAGGCGTTCGCACCCGGCCGGTGGCGGCCATGTCGGCGGCGCTTGCGCGATTCGATAACGAATCCCAAGAAATCCCCATCAAATCCCCACTGACGTGGTTGTTTTCCGGCGGTAGTCACGAGTATTGCCTCGCGGCCGCTGATGCTTGGCGATAAGTTCATAGGTGCTCGCCAACGGTTGAGTCGCGGACCGGAACCCTCGCCACCGACCTCGCACATCGGGACGCAACGAGAAAACGCGAGATATCCACAACTCCGGACCCGTCAAATGACATACTTGTAGTAGGCGACCCGGTGCCTACTCTCGTGACAATCCTGATTCTCGCAGCCTTGTGGTTGGCCGTACTAGCGCCAAGGTGGTTACGACGCCTGTCCCGGTATCAAAGCGAGCAGAAATGCGGTCCACTGTCCTCAGGGTCTTCCCGGCATAGGAATGTCGTTCCACTCACTGGCGTCGCGCAGCTCGCCCCACCACCCCGGCCCGGTCTGGTACCCCCGGGTTTCGGCGTGGATCGAGAGGCCCTGATGAGGCTGCAGCG
>JAPONU010000204.1 GCA_026713745.1 bacterium | reverse complement strand
GAGGCGAAGCGGGAGGAGATCGACACCGTCCGCCTGCGCCCGCACCCCATGGAGTACGAGTTGTACTACTCGATCTGAGCGCGCCCGGTGCCGCAGGCCGCGGTGGACCGGCCACCTCCGGGGAATCCGGCTACGGAGCCCCTCGGTAGCCTGACGTGATGCTCCGGGTTGGCATCTGCCAGCTGAACCTCACCGTCGGCGACCTCGACGGCAACGTCGAGCGGATGCTCGCGGCGCTGGCGGAGGTGTCCGACCGCGGCGGCGACGTGGCGGTCTTCCCGGAGTTGGCCGTCAGCGGCTACCCGCCGGAGGACCTGCTGGCCAAGCCGCGGTTCGCACTGGACTGCGGGGCCGCGCTGGAGAAGATCGCCGCGGCAACGGGCCGCTGCGCGGCGATCGTGGGGCTGCCCGTCGCCGGCGACGGGGGAGCGCTGTTCAACGCCGCCGCGGTGTGCGCCAACGGCACCGTGGTCGGCATGGAGCGCAAGGCCCAACTGCCGAACT
Organism: bacterium; assembly: GCA_026713745.1. GTDB lineage: Bacteria > Actinomycetota > Acidimicrobiia > Acidimicrobiales > CATQHL01 > VXNF01. The sequence continues at coordinate 14,793 of JAPONU010000204.1, read as the reverse complement.
ACGGCGTCTTCGACGAGCAGCGCCACTTCAGCGCGGGCACACCGGAGGCACTGTTCGAGATCGCCGGCGTTGCGGTCGGGGTCTCCATCTGTGAGGACATCTGGATCGACGGCGGTGCTGTCGAGCAGCTGGTCGCCGGTGGCGCGGAGCTGATCGTCAACGTCAACGCCTCGCCGTACAACACCGGCAAGCTCGACGAACGGCTCGACGTCCTGCGCCGGCGCATCGACCGCAGCGGCTGCCCGGTGGTGTACGTGAACCTGGTCGGCGGGCAGGACGAGTTGGTCTTCGACGGCCGGTCGCTGGTGATCGACGCCGGCGGCACGGTCGTGGCGCAGGCCGGAGCGTTCGCCCCCGAGGTCCTCCTCGCCGACACCGAGACCGGCCGCACGGGTGGCTCGGCGCGACTCGGAGGGCCGGCCCTGCGGCGCATTCCCGTCAGTTCCCCGCCGGCGGTGGTGCCCGCCCCGCTGCCGGTGGCACCGCCGGCTGCGCCGCTGGATCCCCTCGACGAGATCTACGCGGCCCTCGTGTTGGCGACGAGGGACTACGTGACGAAGAACGGCTTCGGCGATGTCTGTGTGGGTTTGTCCGGTGGCGTGGACTCCTCGCTCGTCGCGACCGTCGCCACCGATGCCCTGGGTCCCGAGCGAGTGCACGGGGTGCTGATGCCGTCGCGGTACTCGTCGGACCACTCGGTGGCCGATGCCGAGTCGCTCTGTGAGAACCTGGGGATCGAGGGCCGCCTCATCGCCATCGAGCCGGCGCACCACGCCTTCGAGCAGATGCTGGCGCCGCACTTCGCCGGGCTCGCCCCGGGTCTTGCCGAGGAGAACGTGCAGTCGCGCATCAGGGCCGTGGTGCTGATGGCGCTGGCCAACAAGTTCGGCTGGCTGGTGCTCACCACCGGCAACAAGTCCGAGGCGGCCGTCGGCTACTCCACGCTCTACGGCGACTCGGCGGGCGCGTTCGCAGTGATCTGCGACGTCTGGAAGGTGCAGGTCTACGAACTCGCCCGCCGGCGCAACCTCACCGCCGGCCGGGCGCTCATCCCCGAGCGGGTGCTGGCAAAGGCGCCGTCGGCCGAACTGCGGCCCGACCAGCGCGACTCGGACAGCCTGCCGCCGTACGAGTCACTGGATCCCGTGGCCCGAGCCTTCGTCGAGGGAGACGAGACCGTCGGTGAGCTCATCGCGGCCGGCGCGGACCCCCAGCTGGTGCGGAGGATCGGCAGGCTGGTGGACATGGCGGAGTACAAGCGCCGCCAGGGTCCGCCCGGCGTGCGGGTGACGCCCAAGGCCTTCGGCAAGGACCGCCGCATGCCCATCACGAACCGCTACCGGGGCGAGGCCCGGGACTGGGTGCCGTGCGGCCGAGCGCTGCCAGGCCGGGAGCACCCGACCGGCCGACCGAGTAGCTCGGAGCCACTGTCATGATGATCGAGGACCTCAACGATGCCCTGGGGCGTTACGTCTGGCTGCAGCGCCACCTGGGCGAGTCCCTGGGGTTCTGGGGCACCGACGAGGACGACGCCGCAGTGGCCGTGTACCTGTACGAGGTGGCGCGCCGCTTCGGTGAACACAGCGGGGGTTGGGAGGCGCTGCTCGCCGACTCTCCGGCTCTGGGGGCCACCGAGAGGGTGCGGCCGCCTTCGCCGGGCTGGGAGGAATTGTTCCGGGGAGTTGCCACGGGCACGTCGGATCGCCTCGTCATCCTCCTCCACGTGGTGCTGCCCAAGATGCGCGCCTCGCTGGAGCGTTTCGCCGCCGGGCTCGGTGAAATCGCCGAGGTTGCCGAGGGTCGGTTCTGTGCCATCGTGGCCGAGGATCTGCGCGCCATCGAGGAGCGAGGACACTCATTGCTCGACGAGCGGGCGCAGGCTCCGAGCCGGCGTCGCACGGCGGCGACGCTCGGTCAGCGCCTCGCCGACCTGTCGTGCTGAGCAGCTGCGCGGTTGAACGCGCCGGCGCGCTCTGTAGTGTGATCCCGCGGCTCCCGTTCAGGGGAGGCTTGGGAGGCCGGCACCCGGCCGCCTACTGATTTTTGGGAGACATCGTCAGTGGCGAGAGAGCGGGTTGAAAGGGACGACGAAGATCTTGTTCGTCTCTACCTGACCGATATCGGTCAGTACACGCTGCTCACCAAGGACGACGAGGTCGAGCTGGCCCAGCAGATCGAGAACGGGGTCGAAGCCCGCGAGGAGTTGGGGGCGGGCAAGTCGTTGCACTCCCGGCGCCGCGTCGAGTTGCGCCGGTTGGTGGCCGAGGGCGAGACGGCCGAGCGGCAGTTCGTGCAGTCCAACCTGCGCCTCGTGGTGTCGATCGCCAAGAAGTACCAGGCCTCGGGGCTGCCGCTGCTGGATCTCGTGCAGGAGGGGAATCTGGGTCTCATGCACGCGGTCGAGAAGTTCGACTGGCGCAAGGGATTCAAGTTCTCGACGTACGCCACGTGGTGGATCCGCCAGGCCATTACCCGCGGCATCGCCAACACCGGCCGCACCATTCGCCTGCCGGTGCATGCCGGTGACACCCTCACCCGCCTCCAGAAGGCGCGTGCCCGCCTCGAGTTGCGCTACGGCCGGCCGGCCACGCTCAGCGAGTTGGCCAGAGAGGTGGAGATGCCCGAGCAGAAGGTGACCGAGGCGCTGCGCTTCGCCGCCGAACCGCTCTCGCTCTCCGAGCCGCTGCGCGAGGACGGCGACGCCGAACTGGGTGACGTGGTGGAGGACCGCTCGGCCGAGTCACCGTTCGAGGTTGCCGCCACCGCCCTGCTGCCCGACGAGATCAAGCGCCTGCTGGCGCCGCTGGACGAGCGCGAGCGGGAGATTCTCACGCTGCGCTACGGCTTGGACCGCGGCGAGCCGCGCACGCTGGAGGAGGTGGGGGAGCACTTCAACCTCACGCGTGAGCGCATCCGCCAGATCGAGGCTCGGGCGATGTCCAAACTGCGGCACCCCTCCTCGGACACCGGCGCCCGGGACCTGCTGGCCGTCTGAGCCTGCTCGCCCTGCGGGGCGGCGGCCGGGGCCCGCTAGGGTCGCAGTCGGAGGTGTCCGAGCGCCTGGTGGGCTCCCCCGCCTTCAAAGCGGGCGGGACGGGCGATCCCCGTCCGGCGGGGTAGCAGTCCGCTGCTGTGTCGCACCCCGAACCTATTGTTGGTCGCATGAGTGGTCGGTCCGCAGACACGTCGGCACCCCGAGGATCGGAGGTCTACTGCGGCGATGCATTCGATCTGATCGGGAAGCTCCCTGATTCGTCGGTGGACTTGATCGTGACGAGCCCCCCGTACTGGTGCCAACGAGTGTACGCAGGGCAGGAGGATCACAACTGGGCGATTCAGGATGCGTGGCGTCGTGAGGGTGAGTCGCTTGATGTCGCCCCTCCGTACGACTGGTACCGAGCGAACGGTGGCATGTTGGGCCTTGAACCGACGCCCGACTGGTACGCCGCTCACCTGGCCGAGTGGTTCGACCGAGCACGCCCTGTTCTGAAGCCCGCCGGAAACGTCTGGGTCAATATCGGCGACACCTACTTTGCGCGTTGGGCGAGCATCCGCCCCGAGGGGAGGCAAGGTCTCGGTGACACGCGCCGGGTCAGGCGGCGCACGCCGATGGGCGACTACCGACAGGAGAAGCAGTTGCTGATGGTGCCGGCACGGTTCGCGATCTCGATGCAGGGTCGTCGCTGGATTCTGCGGAACGATCTCATTTGGTCGAAGCCTAACGTTCCGCCCCGTCCTGAGAAGGATCGCCTCCGGCTTGCCCACGAGCACTTGTTCCACTTCGTTCGCCGGCCGAGCGAGGGTCGGGCCGCTTACTTCTACGACCTGAATGAGACCGAGCCCGGTGGTCGGGACGTGGTGACCGTCAATGCTCGTTCGGGTGCGCACGGACACTCGGCGACGTTTCCGCCGGACCTGATTCGACCCCGCATCCTGTCGTCATCGCCGGTCGGCGGCGTGGTCCTTGACCCGTTCTGCGGCACCGGACGTGCGCTCACGATCGCAGCCGAGTATGGGCGGACCGCCATTGGCTTCGAGTTGGCTGAATCGTTCGCGGAAGTTGCCGCGCGGGGCCTAGCGACCGCGATCAGCACTCGACCTGATGCCTCGGGGTGGCTCGCGTCAGCCGAACCACTACGTGGGAGAGTGGTTCGGGCAGCGGATCTTCCCCGAAGTGCAACTCGGCGACGCTTCGCCGGATGCGATGCGGACTCATCGCTGTCCGTTCCTGACCGCCGCAGTCGGTGAAGCCGAGGAGTGCATCAAGGCGACGCCTTCCCAGGGTGTGTGCACGATCACCAGCCGGGACGCGCGGCGGTATGGCGTGGACAACGGCTCGATCGACTGGCTGGTTTGCCCGTATCGCACACTCGACGGTGGGTTGCTCAACGAGGTTGTGCGTCACCTTTTCGATGTTGCCGTCGATGCTCATGCGCTGATCGTCGCCGCTGTGACGCTCGACGAACCGGCGACACGGTTGCGCATTCGAGCTGCGCTCGCCGCCGGCGCACCTGTATTCGTCTACTTCCGCGCTCGCCTTGGTGGGGAAATCTCGCTGAGTCCGACCGACCGGTCGCCGGAGTTCTCTTTCGACATCACGATGGTTGAGTTGCTGCTGGGTTCGAACGATCCCGAGATCGGTCGGTACGCCATCGTGGAAGTGCAAACGATGGAGTTCCACGGGTCGTACGGCCAGGCGACTGCGGCGCTGCGAAACGCGCTCGACCTGCACCAGTCAAGTTTCGCCGATCAAGTCGGCGAGAACCCCGAGTGGGCGGGGAGGGCGATCCAGGGGCCAAGCATCGCCGACACGTTCAAGCGGACCTTCTACCAGATGATCTTCAAGTTCCAGTTGGGCCTCCACGCGAGTTGCGCAGGAACCGTATTGGCGCTTCCGCGTGCGGTGTGGAACTCCTGGCAGCCACACCTCGGCGGACCTGAGTTGCAGATTGATCCTCGTGATCCGGCGCTCCGATCGTTGCCTCGACCGGAGGGCGTCGGGCTGACCGAGGAAGCCACGGCGTGGATTCTCGTTTTCGACACCGATCAGACCGCAGGCGTCTCGCCCAACCCGTTGGTCATCGACATGGTGATCAAGACTGACACGCCCACACTGTTGCACTACGCGTTCGACGTCGCGCCGGAGGCCGCCTTGGGAGGCGGCGCGACCGCGCGCCTGTACGCGGACATATGCAGCAAGGTGCTCGGCTGGTGGCCCGAGCTACACCACGCAGTGGCAGTGCACGACGACTCACCCGCGCAGCACGACTCGTAACTACACCACACTGCCTTGCGTCGCCGTCAGAATTGTGTCCGGTGCGCCGGCTCCGGGCCGTCAGCCTGGCTTCGATGAGAGATCGAAGCGTGGCAGCCCATGTCGCTCCCGATATTCGTCTCGAGCGACCCACGTTGACGAGCACTTCAACCTCCCCGTGAGCGCATCCGCCAGATCGAGGCTCCGGCGATGTTGAAGCTGCCGCACTCCTCCCCGGACACGGGCGCCCGCGACCTGCTCGCCGTCCGAACCTCGTGTCCGTCCGAATCTTGTGGCGTGCGGGGCGCTGCCATCGGCCCGCTAGGGTCGCAGCCGGAGGTGTCCGAGCGCCTGGTGGGCTCCCCCGCCTTCAAAGCGGGTGGGACGGGCGATCCCCGTCCGGCGGGTTCGATTCCCGTCCACCTCCGCTGATCCCCCCATTTTGCGATCGCCGGCCGGCAGCGGCCGCCGTCGTGCGGTGGCCGCAGAGAGGCACGGGATTCCCGTCCACCTCCGCTTGCCTTTCCGGGCGTCTCGGTCCGGCAGTGGTCGCCGTCGTGCGGTGGCCACAGGCAGCACGGGATTTCCGTCCACCTCCGCCCATTCTCCCTTCCGCCGCTTGCGACACGGGATCGCGCTCGTATACTTCGGTGCAATGAAGAAGTTCTTCCTCTTCGTCTTGGTAGCGGTGCTCGTGGCCTGGGTGGCCAAGAAGGTCCGCGAAGTCTGACCCCCTGATTCCCGGGTTCGGGGCTCAGCCGACCCCGGTTCCCAACTCGGCGCCTCGGGCGCCCCTCAACTCCGGCGCCGGACGGCCGAATGTGTGGCCGAGGCGCCCTTTCGCTCCGGCTTCCCCCTAACAAACCGCTTGATGTGCGCGCCGATCGGCGCGCCGGCAGGGGAGGCAGAGATGTTCGTTGCGTGCTGGTCGGTAAAGGGAGGTTCGGGGACGTCGGTCACCTCGGCGCTGGCGGCTCGGCGGTGGGCGGCCACCACCGACGCCGGTGCTTTGCTGGTTGACCTCTGCGGTGACGCGCCGGGGCTGCTGGGCGTGCCGGAGCCCGCGACACCCGGTGTCGCAGATTGGTTGAACGTTGGCGACGAAGTGCAGATCGATGCGCTTCGCCGCCTGGAGCGCGAAGTCGCCGCGGGGCTCTCACTGCTGCACCGCGGCAACGGGCCGCTGTGCCGCGCCGATCGGGCCGAACTGATGGCGCGTGAGCTGGCCGCCGACCATCGGGTGACGGTCGTGGACGGTGGCTGCCTCTGGCGAGCCGGTGGTGAGGAGGCCGGGGGCGCCGCGGCCGGAGCGGCGCCCGACGACATCGACGTGCGCCGCGGGATCGTGGCGGGAGCCGACAGGTCATGGCTGGTTACCCGAGCCTGCTTCCTGGCGTTGCGCAGGGCGGCGCGGGCGCCCCTGCAACCAACCGGTGTGGTCCTGCTCGTCGAGCCCGGCCGTCCACTGACCGCCGGCGACGTGGAGGACGTGATCGGCGCCCCGGTGGTGCTCCGCCTCGACGTCGACCCGTCGGTGGCGCGGGCGACCGACGCCGGGTTGCTGGCGAGCCGTGTCCCCGCAGCGCTGGACCGGGCTTTGGCACAGGTCACCCCGGCGTGATCGGCAACGGAGCCGGCGCACCGGCGGGACAGCGCCCTTCCGCCGCGATGGCTGAACACCTCATGGGCGCCGGCGCGGAGCCACTCGCCGCCGTTGAGCGTGATCTACACGGTCTGGTCGTGGAGGCATGCCTTGCCGGCGAGCCGGTGGGCATGGAGCAGATCAGCGAGATGGTGCGCCAGCGCGCGCCACTGCTGAGCCCCGATGTCCAGGCTCGTCTGGCGGAGCGAGTGGAGGCCCGGCTCGCCGGCCTGGGTCCACTGGAGGCGCTTGTCGGGATCGAGGCGGTGACCGACGTCATGGTCAACGGCCCCGGCGCCGTCTGGGTGGAGGAGGGCGGGATGCTGCGACTCACCGCGGTGACGGTCGGTGAGTCCACATTGCACCAACTCATCGAGAGAGTCGTGGCGCCGCTGGGGTTGCGGGCCGATCGCACGTCGCCGCTCGTGGATGCCCGGCTTCCCGACGGCTCGCGGGTCAACGTCGTCATGCCCCCGGTGGCTGTTGACGGGCCCTACCTGATCATCCGCCGCTTCCGGGCCGGCGGTTTGCGGCTCGAGGACTTCGCCCCCCCACCGGTGGCGGCGTTGCTGCGCTGGATGGTGTCGGCCCGGGCGAACATCGTCGTGAGCGGCGGAACCGGGGCCGGCAAGACGACCCTGTTGAACACCATGGCCGCACACATCCCGACCGATCAGCGGATCGTCACCGTGGAGGACGCCGCCGAACTGGATCTGCAGGCCACCCACGTCGTTCGCCTGGAGGCGCGGCCGCGCAGCATCGAAGGTCTGGCGGCGGTCACCGTGCGAGATTTGGTGCGCAATGCGCTGCGCATGCGTCCCGACCGGATCCTCGTCGGGGAAGTACGGGGATCCGAGGCGTTCGACATGTTGCAGGCCATGAACACCGGCCACGACGGTTGCCTGTCCACCTGCCACGCCAACAGCCCGCCCGATGCCCTCGGTCGCCTGGAGACGATGGTGCTCATGGCCGGCGCGGGGCTGCCGCTGCAGGCCGTTCGCGATCAGATAAGCGCCGCTGTGGACTTCGTCGTCCACCTGGCTCGGGGTCCGGCGGGCACCCGGAGGGTTGCCGGCGTGGCCGAAGTGCGCGGCGGCCCGGAGCGGTTGGTCGAGCTGGCCGACGCCGTGGCATTGCGTGCCCTGCCGGAGGGGTCGCCTCGGGACTTCGATGCCCCACCGCCCGATGCGGCGTGGTTCGACCTGTAGGGCCACCAAGAGAGGAGTTGGACCGTGGCAGGTGCATTCGGTTACACGCTCGCGATCGTGGCCGCGGCGCTGGCTCTCCGGCGCGTACCGATCGAGTTGTCCCGCTGGCGGATGCGACGACGCAGCCGGCTGCTCAGCGATGGATCCGGTGACGACGAGAGCCCGGGCGCGCGGGCCACCTCGCCGCAGGACCGGCAGGGTGAACCGCAGGCAGGTCGCGTTGGGGGCCGCCTGCGGCGCAGGTTCCGGCGTGCCCTGGAGGACGCCGCTGTGCCGTGCGGTGAGTCCCAGGCTGTCGCCGTGTGGGGAGCGGCCGTCGGGGTGGGGATCGTCGGGGGTCTGGTCCTGGCGTCGGCTCCCGGAGCCGTCGCGGGCGCCGGCGCCGGTCTGGCCGGACCACCCGCGGCGTTGTGGTCGGCGCGTCACCGGCGGCAACGACTCGTGGTCGAGGCGCTGCCGGACTTCCTGGAGCGGGTGGCCCGCTCGCTGCGGGCCGGTGTGTCCACGGGGACCGCTCTGGAGGAGGTCGTTCCCGCAACCGGCCCGCTCGGCGAGGATCTGGCCAGGGTGCTGGCGGACGTGCGGGCGGGCAGCCCGCTGCCTGCGGCGCTCGACCGGTGGCGTTCCCGCCGCCCCCTTCCGGAGGTCAACCTGGCGGCCGCGGCGCTCTCCATCGGGGCCAGCACCGGTGGCAGGCGGGCACCGGCGGTCGACGGTGTGGCGGCCACGTTGCGCGGGACGCGGGCCACCCAGCGCGAGATCGCCTCCCTGGCCCAGCAGGGGCGCCTGTCGGGGTTGTTGATCGCCCTGCTCCCGCTGTGCTTCCTGGGTCTGTCGGCCATGATCGACAGCGGTTCGGTGGTGGCGCTCTACGGCACGCCGGTGGGGATGGTCTGCCTCGTTGCCGGGGGCGTGCTGAACATCGTGGCTCTCGTCTGGATGCAGAGGATCACACGGCTCCCATGATTGTTCTGGCGGCGGCCTGGGCGTGTGCGGTTCTGTGGGGCGCGCTGCTGGTGCGTCCCTGTGCCGGGTCGGTCCGGGCACGCCTCGAGGAGCGGTCTCCGCAAGCGCCCCGCCGTCGCGCCCGCCCGGTGGTGTCGGTGGGGAGGACTCTGCGCTCGGCTGCAGGACGCCCCCCGGATGCCGACGCGGACAGGCGGGTGGGGTCGGTGGCGCTGGTCCTGCTCGCAGGGGCGGCCCTCGACGTCACGCTCGGGCTGGCGGCCGCAGCGGTGAGCTGGTTCGCGCTGCGCCGGCGAGCGACACGGCGGCGGCACCAAGAGGCGGTGGAGGTGCTGGCGCAGCTGCCCGAGGCGGTGGATCTGTTCGCCCTCGCCGCCAGCGCGGGCCTGAGCGTGCGGCTCGCCGTCGAGGCGGTGGCTGCTCGTCTCGACGGGCCCGTCGGGAGCGCGCTCGACCGGGCGGTCCGGCAGATGCGACTGGGCACCGAGGTTGCCGAGGCTCTCGAAGCGCTCACCCGCACGCCGGCGGGCGAGTCGTTGCGACTGCTGGTGCGTCCCCTCACCGACTCGCTCCGCTACGGCTCCGCGCTCGGGCCGGCACTCGCGGCCGCCGCGGCGGTCGCTCGCGCCGAGCGGCGACGGCAGGCCGAGGCGGCCGCAAGGCGGGTCCCGCTGCGCCTGCTGTTCCCGCTGACGCTGTGCGTCCTTCCGGCATTCGTGCTGCTGACGATCGTGCCCACCGTGGTGCAGTCGCTGGAACTCCTGCGGTTCTGAAGCGACCGCCGCCCCGCAACCGGCAGTCACCCAACCCACCGTTCAACAGACAACCAGGAGGACTCACCGTGACCACAGGCACTACCACCACCACCCAGACGACCAGATTCGCCGCGGGCCGCCGGTTGTTGAGGAGGGCCACGCAGTCGGGCCAGGCCACAGCGGAGTACGCCCTCGTGCTGCTCGGCGTGGCCCTCATCGCCGTGCTCGTCCTGGACTGGGCACGGAACACGAACATGGTGAGCCGGCTGCTGAACGCTGTGTTCCGGTCGATCAGCAAGCTCATCACGTGAGACCGGCCGATCCCGGTGGCCGCCGGTGTGGCTCACAGCGGGGGCAGGCGACGGTGGAACTGGCACTGCTGATGCCGTTGCTGATGCTGATGGTCCTCGTGCTGGTGCAGCTGGCGCTGGCGGCGCGGGATCAGATCATGGTCACCCACAGCGCCCGCGAGGCGGCGCGTGCGGTTGCCGTCAGCAACGATTTCACCGTGGCACGGTCCGCGGCGCTGGCGGCCTCGCGCCTCGACCCGCAGCGCCTGGCGGTGCGCGTCGACGAGCTTTCCGGCACCGGCAACGTGGCGGTCCGGTTGGACTACCGCTCGGCGGTGCAATTCGCACCGCTCGGTCTCCTGATCGACGATCTGGCGCTGTCGGGTGAGGCGGTGATGCGGATCGAGCGCTGAACGGGCCGCATGCCGGGCGCCGCAGCGCGAGCGCGTCGTCCTGATACTGAGTGGGCGTGCCGCCCCGATACGGCGTGGGCGCGTCGTCCCGATACTGCGCGGGCGCGTCGTCCCGATACGGCGTGGGCGCGTCGTCCCGATACGGCGCGAGCGCGCCGTCCCGATACTGTGAACCGCTGGAAACCTCGCCCCTCTCTCCTCCTTGGGACCCTTGCCGATGGCGGCAGCAGCACGCGACCGCGGCGACGCGGTGGAGATCAAGATCCCGCCGCGTACCGAGTACGTGGCGATGGTGCGCAATCTCATCACCGAGGTCGTGGCCCGGCAGGCGGGAGTGGAGGTGCAGCGGCTCGAGGATCTGCGGGTTGCCGTCTCCGAGGCCGTCACCAACGCCATCACAGCGCACGACAGGCGCCGGATCGCGGCGCCGATCAGGATCTGCTGCGTCGGGGCTCCGGGACGGGTCGAGATCGGCGTCTACGACCGAGGCGGCGGCTTCGATCCCGCGAAGGTTCCCGAGCCCTTCGAGGCGACCGATCCACGCAGACTGCAAACCGAGAAGGGCATGGGTCTGTGGCTGATGCGGGTCATGTCCGACGACCATTCCATCGCCACGAGCCGTCGCGGCACCGAAGTGCGATTGGTGGTCCACACCTCCGCGGGTTAGACAGCAGCCGCGAGGTTGGCGGGGCGGGTGAGCCGCTAGCGTGCCAGAGTCGTCGGGAGCGTCTGTCGGGAACAGTCATGTCCAAAGACCGGAACATCGGGGGCGACGGGGACGCCGAACTGCCGGCTCCTGCCGCCGGCGAACACCAGGGCGGCGAGGTCCGTGGCGCGGGGTCGCCGCCGGACAGCGGCCTGACCTTCATCGGGCGCGACAGCGCGCTTTCCCGCACGGTGGGCCGCCCGCTGTTGCACTTCCTGCACATCGAGACCTCCGGCGGGATCCTCCTGCTGGTGGCCACCGTGGCCGCACTCCTGTGGGTGAACTCCCCGGTGGGCGACAGCTACACCGAGTTCTGGCACACCCCCATAGAGATCTCGGTGAGCGAGTTCGTGGTCTTCGACGAGGATCTGCACGGCTTCGTGAACGACGCACTCATGGCGTTGTTCTTCTTCGTGGTGGGTCTGGAGATCAAGCGGGAGATGGTCACCGGCCGGCTGCGGCGGCCGCGCGACGTGTTGCTGCCGGCGGTCGCCGCGCTCGGCGGCATGGTCGTGCCGGCCCTCGTCTATGTGGCATTCAACCTGGGTGGCGACAACCTCAACGGCTGGGGGGTGCCGATGGCCACCGACATCGCGTTCGCGGTCGGCGTGGTGTCACTCGTCGGCAAGTGGCTTCCGGGCTGGCTCCGCCTGTTCCTGCTGACCTTGGCGATCGTTGACGACATCGGTGCGATCCTCGTCATCGCCGTCTTCTACAGCTCGGACATATCGCTGGGATGGCTCGGGCTGGCGGCGCTGTTGTGCGTTCTGATCGCCGTATTGACGCGGATCCGCGTGTGGCAGTGGCCCGTGTACATGCTCATCGGCGTCTTCGTGTGGTGGGCCACGTTGAACTCCGGCGTCCACGCCACGATCGCCGGCGTCGCCCTGGGCCTGCTGACACCGGCCAAGCCGCTGCAGCGGGATTCCGACGCCCGTTCGATGGCCCGCTGGTTGCAGGAGAAGTCGGCCATCTCGGTCACCGACATCCGTCGAGCCAACTTCGGCATTGCCGAGTCACGCTCGGTGGCCGAGCGCCTCGAGGTGGCGCTGCACCCGTACGTCAGCTACCTCATCGTGCCGGTCTTCGCCCTGGCGAACGCCGGCGTGGCGCTCAGCGCTGACTCACTGCGCGGCGCGGCGACCTCGTCGGTCACCATCGGCGTGGCGCTGGGTCTGTTGGTGGGCAAGACCGTCGGCGTGTCCGGGTTCACCTTGCTCGCCACGCGACTCGGCCTCAGTTCGCTGCCGACCGGCGTCACCAGGCTGCACGTCGTGGGGGTGTCGATCGTGGCAGGCATCGGCTTCACCGTTGCACTGTTCGTGACGGCGCTGGCGTTCCACGAGTCCCCGGCGGGCGATGAAGCCAAGATCGGCGTCCTGGTGGCGTCCCTCGTGGCCGCAGTGGTCGGCCTGGTCGTGCTGCGGATGGCCGGTCGCCGCCTCGTCAATTCCGCGTTCGCGGCGCCCCGTCGCTCCTAGCCCGTATCTTGCTGCCCATGGCCAACGCCGCCGCGCCCAAGCGGGTCGTCATCGTCGAGTCGCCCACCAAGGCGAAGACGATCGCCCGATTCCTCGATGACAGCTACACCGTCGAGTCCTCCCGCGGCCACGTCCGCGACCTCCCGAACAAGGCCTCGGAGATACCCAAGGCCTACAGCGGCGAGCCCTGGGCGCGGCTCGGGATCGATGTGGACAACGATTTCAAGCCGCTGTACGTGCTGAACGGCGCCAAGCGTGACACGGTGCGCGACCTCAAGAAGCTCGTGGCGGGCGCCGACGAGTTGTATCTGGCAACCGATGAGGATCGCGAGGGTGAGGCCATCGCCTGGCACCTGCTGGAAGTGCTCTCGCCTCCGTCGAAGGTGACGGTGCAGCGGCTGGTGTTCCACGAGATCACCCCCGACGCCATCCGGGCGGCGCTGGCGAGCCCTCGCGACGTGGATCGCCGGCTCGTGGACGCGCAGGAGGCCCGGCGCCTGCTCGACCGCCTGTACGGCTACGAGGTCTCGCCGGTTCTCTGGAAGAAGGTGGCGCCTCGCCTGTCCGCGGGGCGGGTGCAGAGCGTGGCGACCCGGATCGTCGTCCAGCGCGAGCGGGAGCGCATGGCGTTCGTGTCAGCCGGCTACTGGTCTCTGGAGGCGACCGCTTCCACCGCTGCCGGGGAGAGCTTCGTGATGGCGGCGAGTGCGATCGACGGCGCGCGGCTTGCCACCGGGCGGGACTTCGGCGCCGACGGCAAGCCCTCCACACCCGGAGTGGTGGTCCTGGACGAGGCCGGGGCGCGCCGGCTGGCGGCCGATCTGGACGGGTCGACCGCCGAGGTGGCCTCGGTGGTCTCCAAGCCGTACCGCCGGCGCCCGGCGCCGCCGTTCATCACCTCCACCCTGCAGCAGGAGGCGGGGCGTCGACTGCGTCTGTCAGCCTCGGCGGTCATGCAGGTGGCGCAGTCGCTCTACGAGCAGGGCTTCATCACCTACATGCGGACCGACTCGGTGACCCTGGCGGACGTGGCGCTGAAAGCCGCCCGCGCCGAGGCGGCGCGGCGCTACGGCGACGAATTCGTCCCCGCCGCTCCCCGCCGCTACGCCGGCAAGGTGCGTAACGCCCAGGAGGCGCACGAGGCGATACGGCCGGCGGGCGACACGTTCGCCGCGCCCGAGTCGCTCGGCCCGCGGCTGTCGCCGATGGAGTCCAAGCTGTACGAGTTGATCTGGCGCCGCACGGTCGCCTCGCAGATGACCGACACCACCGGCGAGACCGTCACCATCGAGGCGCTGGCTCCCGGCACGGGCGACACCGAAGTGACGCTGACGGCCTCGGGCACCGTGATCGCCCACGAGGGCTTCCGCCGTGCCTGGGATCCGTTGCCGGCGCCCGGCTCAGGGGCCTCGAACGGCTCCGGCGGTTCAGGCGACGCGGCCGGCGCGGAGAGGGCCCGAGACGGCGGCGAGGGGCAGCGGCGCCTCCCGCAGGTCACCGAGGGTGACTCGCTGGCGCTGTCCGCGGCGGAGGTGGAGAGCCACCGGACCCAACCGCCGGCACGATTCACCGAGGCCACGCTGATTCGCCGCCTCGAGGAGCTGGGCGTGGGACGCCCCTCCACCTATGCCACGATCATGACCACGATCACCGACCGCGGCTACGTCCGCAAGAAGGGGACCGCCCTGGTCCCCACGTTCACCGCGTTCAGCGTCGTGAGCCTGCTCGAGGGCCATTTCGGCGACTACGTGGACTATGCCTTCACGGCGCGGATGGAGGACGACCTCGACGACATCGCTCGCGGCAGGCAGGAGTCGCTGCCGTGGCTGTCGGAGTTCTACTTCGGGGCAGGGGAACGCCCCGGCCTCAAGACCCGGGTGTCGGACAGGCTCGACGAGATCGACGTGCGGGCGGTCAACGCCGTCGCCATCGGCACGCACCCCGACGGGCGACCCATCGAGGCCCGCTTGGGCCGCTTCGGTCCCTACGTGACCTGCGGCGACCAGCGTGCCCAATTGCCCGATGACGTCTCACCCGACGAGGTGACCGTGGATCTGGCGCTGGAACTCCTGGCTCGT
>JAPONU010000203.1 GCA_026713745.1 bacterium | reverse complement strand
CTGAATCGGCGCTCCGGCCCGGCCAGATCCACGCCATGTCCTCCTCGGAACACCGGTAGAGGCCGGCGCAAGCCACCCAGCGAGCGTGCCAGTACGCCCAGTCGGTGCGGTCGTCGATGAGTGTGGGACGCACATTGGGGTCGCAGGACACCAGGCCATCGGTCGTCTCGACAAGCCGGGCGAGTACTTCTGCGGTGCTGCCGCGATAGTCCACGCTGGTACCGCCATGGATGATGTGCGGCCCGGGGCCGATGGGCTCCAGATCCGCACGTGAGAGCGCCGAGTCGGCCGCACCATCGGCATCGAACTCGAACGAGGGTGTCGGACTGGTCGTCACCACCGCGCGAGCCGTGCGCTCGGGACCGCGCTCGATGAGCGAGAGGTCAACCCCGGACATCGCCATGTGGGCGACGAGGAGGTCGCCGTACTCGTCGGTCGACAAGCGACCGAGGAAGGCGGTGGGTGCTCCGAGCCGGGATGCGGTCACTGCGGCGTTCATGTTGCACCCACCCGGCACGGCATGGGGAACCATGTCGACGAGTGCCGATCCGCAGCAGACGATCATTCCGTCACCTCATCGCTGTGGCATCCCACGCCGAGGCGCTGCGCGGGAGCCGGCCACGCGACCAGCAGGTCAAGCTGCGGGAATCAGGCCGTGCGGATCGATGACGTACTTCTTGCTCGCGCCCTGATCGAATTCCCTGTAGCCGCGAGGTGCGTCGTCGAGTGAGATCGCGGTCGCATTGACGGCGTTGGCGATCTGAACTCGATCGTTCAAGATCGCCTGCATCAGGCCCCGGTTGTAGCGCATCACCGGACATTGACCCGTGGTCATGGAGTGTGACTTGGCCCAGCCGAGCCCGATACGGATCGACAGGCTCCCCACCTTGGCGGCCTCGTCGATACCGCCGGGGTCACCGGTGACGTAGAGGCCGGGAATGCCCAGGCGGCCTGCCGCTCGGGTGACCTCCATGATCGAGTTGAGCACGGTGGCCGGCGCTTCGCGATCGGATGCCGAACCGTGGCCCCTGGCCTCGAAGCCGACGGCGTCAACGGCCGCATCGACCTCCGGCACACCGAGGATCTGCTCGATCTGCTCGGCCAACGTCGCCTCTCCGGTGAGATCGACGGTTTCGCACCCGAAACTCGCTGCCTGCGCCAAGCGCTCGGCGATCATGTCACCGACGATGACGACGCCGGCCCCCAGGAACTGGGCCGAGTGTGCTGCGGCCAACCCGACGGGACCCGCACCGGCAACATAGACCGTGGAGCCTGAGGTCACCCCCGCCGAGAAGGCTCCGTGGTACCCCGTTGGGAAGATGTCCGACAGCATCGTCAGGTCGAGGACCTTCTCCATCGCCTGCTCGCGGTCCGGGAATACCAAGAGGTTCCAATCGGCGTAGGGCACCATGACGTACTCGGCCTGGCCACCGACCCATCCACCCATGTCCACATAGCCGTAGGCCGAGCCCGGGCGGTCGGGGTTGACGTTGAGACAGACCCCGGTGTGCCCCTCCTTGCAATTGCGGCATCGGCCGCAGGCGATATTGAAGGGGATCGAGCAGATGTCGCCGACGCTGACGAACTCGACGTCGCGGCCACACTCGATCACCTCGCCGAGGATCTCGTGGCCGAGCACCAGGCCGGACGGTGCCGTCGTGCGGCCACGAACCATGTGCTGATCCGATCCGCAGATGTTGGTGGAGACAACCTTGAGGATGACCCCGTGTTGGCAGATTCGCCCGACGTTGGCGGGATTCACCCCCGGTCCGTCCCTCAGCACGAGTTCGGGATAGTCAATCGTACGGACGTCGACCGTTCCCGGCTCCACGTAGGCGACTGCTCGGTTGCCCACCATCAGGTGCCCCCAATCTGCGCCCATCTGAGCACGCGCAATGCGCTAATGAGGCTATATTGGAGACTTGTTCCCGTCAAGGGTGCAGGCTGGCTGAAGGCCGCGCCGTTTGACGGAGCAGAACCGCGACCAGCGGTGTTTCATTGGGCGAAAGGCTTCCCTCAGATGATTGACGAAGCCGCGAACGGAGACTCCTGGCTCGCGGAAGTCAATCGAGTCGCCGCCATGATCCGGCGACGGGGGCTGGAGCTCGCCGTCGAGCACCGTGGGGGCTACGTCATTCAAGCGTGCTCCTCGGCTGACATCTTGGCGACGCTGTACGTCAGATTGATGAAGCTCGGAGCACCACCGGCCGACACCCTGCCCGCTCCTTTCCGGGGAACCCCGAGACCAGAGGCGCCGGATCAGTGGGGTGGCGCCTTCAACGGCGATGACACTCCTGAGAACGACCGGTTCATCCTGTCCCCGTCCCATTACTCAACCGCGGTCTACGCGGCTCTGATCGAGACAGGCCGCCTCTCGTCGGACGCGCTGGCAACCTACAACTCCGACGGCACGACTCTGGAGATGATCGGAGCAGAGCACAGCCCCGGGATCGAAGTAACGGGCGGATCACTGGGCCAAGCGTTGTCGGTCGGCGTCGGCCGTGCGCTCTGGCGTAGACGATGCGGTCATCGCGGCCTGATCTGGGTGCTGATCAGCGACGGCGAGACGCAGGAAGGCCAGACATGGGAGGCACTCCAGACCGCCGCTGCCTTCGGTCTCGACAATCTCCGGGTGCTGATCGATGTCAATGGCTGGCAGGTCGACGGCCCTATGGACGAGGTCATGCCCGTCGGATCGTTGACCGCAAAAGCGGCTGCCTTCGGGTGTGCGGCGCGGGAGGTCGACGGACACGATCCGGTTGCCATCGCCGGTGCAGCCACCCTCGACGGCGGCGGCCTACCGATCGTCGTGGTATGCCGCACAGACCCGACGCGTGGCTTTCCGGCGATCGCGGGTCGGGACAACTCCATGACGCACTTCATTCGATTTCGCCCTGGCGAGGCCGAGGAGTTCAGGGCGTCATCGCCGCTGTATGAGGACGTACCTCGATGAACCCGGTCAAGGGAACGGTCCACCGGCCATTCGCGTCCGTCCTCGTCGACTACGCGCGGCGCAACGAGCGCGTGGTGTGCGTCACCAACGACCTGACGAGGTCGGTCGAGGCCGATCTCTTCCGCGAGACCTTCCCCGACCGGTACTTCTCGCTCGGCATGGCCGAACAGAATCTCGTCGGGGCCCTGAGCGGCCTCGCCCGCGAGGGGCTCGAGCCGTTCTATCCATCGTTCGGCGTGTTTGCGACCAGACGCCCGTACGAGCAGATCGCATTGAACGTCGCCTACCCGAACCTGCCGGTACGCCTCATCGGGTTCCTCCCGGGAATCACCACGCCCGGAGGCATCACGCATCAGGCAACCGACGACATCTCGTTGATGGTCGGGCTTCCGAACATGACCGTGCTCTGCCTGGCCGACGCGACGGACGTCGAGACGTTTCCCGCTGCCCTGCCCGACATCGCAGGCCCCGTGTACTGCCGCCTCCCCCGCGGGGAGGTTCCACGGTATTTCGACGAGCCCTTCCGGTTCAACGCGGCTCGCCTGCTTTCGAAAGGCGACGACCTCACGGTCCTCAGCACCGGCGCCACCACCGAGCATGCCATCGGTGCCTGCGCCGCCCTCGCCGCAGCCGGCGTGGGCGTGACCCACTTGAACGTCTCGACACTCAGGCCTTTCACGGACCCGCAGGTGCTCGAGTCCATCGCGAGAACCGGAGCCGCCATCACGGTCGAGAACCATCTCACCCGTGGAGGGCTGGGAACGGCGGTGGCCGAACTGATAGCCGAGCACGGACTCGGCGCCACACTGCGCAAGGTCGGGATTCGCGACACCTTCACGCACGGCGGCAGGGCCGCGTACCTGTTCGCCTACTACGGAATCGATGCGGCCGCGATTCTTGGGGTCGCGAACGGCCTTCTCGGCCTCTCCGTGG
>JAPONU010000202.1 GCA_026713745.1 bacterium | reverse complement strand
CTGCAGCCTCGCCTCGCCGCTACCGGCGTGGACGTGGCGGCGGTCAACTGGGCGGACCCCGTGGACGGCACCAGCCTCGAGGCCGGCATGCAGCAGGCGATCCTCGACTTCAAGAGCGCCGGTGTGGACAAGGTCATCGCCATCGGCGGATCCCGCCTGGCCTCGTGGATGCTGGACATCGGCGCAACCCAGAATTTCTCGCCGGCATACGCCGTGACGAGCTACGACAGTCCCGAGTTCAACATCCGCAACTTCCCCGACCTAATGCGGGGTGCGCTGGGGATCTCCGTGCTGCCCGGCTGGGACGTCCACGAGGACCAGTACCCCGCACCGGCCAACGACGCCGAGGCGCTGTGTCTGGGAATCGCCGCCGACGCCGGGGTCGCTTTCGAGAGCCGCGCCAACTCCCGCAGCGCGCTCCTGTACTGCGACGCGGTCCGGCTCCTGCAACTGGCCGGGGATTACGCCGACTCGCTCAGCCCCGAGGGGCTCGGCGCGGCGATGCGGGCCGTAGGCGACCGCTTCGAGCCCGCCAGCGTCTACTCGGTGGAATTCCGGGAGGGTGACTACACCGGGAGTTCCGGCTATCGCTTGTTCGCCTTCGACGAGTCCTGCGAGTGCATGGTCATCCGGAGTGACACGATCCCCTTCGGGGGCTGACGTGCGGGCCGTCGGGGTCCGGCCGGCCGGTCCGGGCATCATCGCCGGGGCTGCCGGCGCCACGGCCGCCCGGCTGATCCTGCCCGCCCCCCCGGGCGAGACGCTCGCCGGCTCGACGTTGCTGACGATGGCCCTCGTCGCCCTGGCGGCTGCGCTGGCCGCCACCCGCGCCGTGGGACGGATCCCCGAGCAGAGCCTGATCGGTACCGCCGCCGTCTGCGCGGGTGCGGGGATGTGGCTGGCGGCGAGCGATCCTGTTGGCGGCGCCGGGACTGCGGGCCTCGTGGTGGCCGCAGCCGGGTTCGGCCCGGCCGTCGCCCTGCACCGCCTGCTGATCGCCGAGGCCGCCGAGGCCCCCGCTTCGCCCGGCCGGTGGCCGGCGCGGGACGACGCCGGCAACGAGGCGCGCTTCGCGCTGTTCGGCTGGTACTGGACCGCGCTCACCCTCGGCGCCCTCGGTGTCTTCCTGGCGTCGATGGCCCAGCCGGTGGGGCTCGCCGCGGTCCTGCGCGGGGCCGGCGCGGCCGCCGCGGCGGGGGGTCTGCTGAGCCTCCTGGCACCGCTGCGGGGCGGCGACCCTGCCCCCGACGGGATCGCCGTGCCCGACGCCCCGTGGGCGCGGCGCGCCGCCGTGGCCGCCTTCGGGTTCGGCGCGCTGTTCGCCGGCGGGGCCTCGGCCGGATACGAGTTGCTCGCCGGCGAATGGCAGCGCACCCCGCAGGGGGCAGCGGGCGTGCTGGCGGCCACCGCCGCCGGTGCCGGCGTCACCGTGACGGTGGGGCGGTGGTTCCACCGGCTGGGCTGCCGCCGCGGCGCCGGCCGCGCCGCAGCCGCCGGCCACCAGATGCTGCTCGGCGGCGGGATGGCGCTGCTGGGGGCGTTCTCGTTCACCTACATCGGGCTGATCGTCTCGTGGATCCTGGCCGCCGGCTCGCTGGTGCTGGCGGCGGTCGGCCTGGACTCGGCGACCTGGGCGGGATTCCGTCCTACCACCCGGCGGGTCGTGGCGGCCCGCCAAGTGGTGGCCTTCGCGGCCGGCGCGGCGCTGTCGGTGGCCTTGTCGGTGGCCCTGCCGGCCGGGCGCTACGACCAGCTGCGGATCGCCGTCCCCTCGTTGGCGTGCATCCTGGCCGGGTACCTGCTGGCCCGCCGCAGCCCGGCCGACCCGGCCGCAGTGGGCCACCCGCGCCGCGCCTGGAGCGCGACGGTGCCCGGGCGGGTGGAGCAGGGACCGGGTACGCCGCTGCTGCGGCTCGCCGGCGCGGGGGTGGCCTACGACGGGGTCCAGGTGGTCTTCAACGCCGACCTCGTGGTGCCCGAGGGCAGGATCGTCGCCCTGCTGGGCACCAACGGCGCCGGCAAGACCACCACGCTGCGGGCCGTCTCGGGCCTCGAAGCGCTCTGCGAGGGCCGGATCCTCTACCGCGGGCTCGACATCACCCGGACGCCGCCCACCTGGCGGGTGGGGATGGGTCTGCAGCAGATCGTCGGTGGCGGGGCTGTGGCCGGCGAACTCAGCGTCGCGGAGACCCTCCGCCTCTTCGCCCACAGCGTGCCGCGCCCGCAGGTCACCGCCGGGATCGCCGCGGCTCTCGAGCAGTTCCCGCGACTGGCGGAGCGGCGATCGCAGAGCGCGGCGACCCTCTCCGGCGGCGAGAAGCAGATGCTGGCCCTGGCGAAAGCGTTCATCACCTCGCCGCGGCTGTTGCTGATCGACGAGTTCTCGCTGGGGCTGGCGCCGGCGCTGGTGGACGAGTTGCTGCCCGCGCTGCGCGGGATCGCGGCGCGCGGCACCGCGATCCTGCTGGTCGAACAGTCCGTGGACCTCGCCTGCGAACTGGCCGACTACGTGTACGTGATGGAGAAGGGCGAGATCCGCCTCCACGGGACCCCGGCCGACCTGCAGGCGCAGGGAGACCTCGTGAGCGCGGTGTACCTGGCCGGCGCCCCGGCGTCGCCGCTGACGTGAGCGGTTTCGACCTCACCGGCCCGATCGTCCTGCTGGGCACGCTGACGGGGCTCGGCTACGCCCTGCTGGCCGTCGGCCTGGTGCTCACGTACCGCTCCAGCCGCGTCATCAACTTCGCGCACGGCGCCGTGGGCCTGTTCGTGGCCGGCCTCTTCGCCGTGGTGGTCGGTCGCTACGACGTGCCGTACCTGCTGGGGTTCCCCGCGGCCCTGCTCTGCGGGGCTCTCGTGGGGGCGGGCCTCGAGGCACTCGTCGTGCGACGCCTCGCCGCCGCCCCCCGCGTCCTGGTCATGGTCGCCACCCTCGGCCTCGGTGAGGCGCTGCTGCTGCTGTCGCTGTCGTTCAACTCCGGAGGGCTCGGCGGCCGCACGTTCCCCCAGCCGACGCTCTTCCCCGCCTTCGAGGTGGGGCCGCTGTTCATCCCGCCGTCGCTGACGGCGCTGCTGGTCCTCACGCCGGTGCTGCTGGTGGCGCTGGGGTTGTTCCTGGGGCGATCCCGCTACGGCGTGGCAATGCGCGGCGCCGCCTCCAATCCCGACGCGGCGACGCTGGCGGGGGCGGCCCCCCAGAACATGTCCATGCTGGCCTGGGCGCTGGCGGGCCTCATCGCCACCTTCTCGGCCCTGCTGGTCCTGCCGTCGCGGGGCGCGGTCACGCCCGAGTCCCTGGGTCCGGGGTTCCTGCTGCGCGGCCTGGCGGCGGCGGCCCTCGCCCGTTTCACCAACCTGCCCGTCGCTTTGGTGGCCGGTGTGGGGCTGGGGATCCTGGAGGCCGTCCTGGCCTCCAACCCCGGTTCGGCCGGCTCGTTCGAGGTGGCGGTGTTCGTGATCGTCCTCATCGGGGTGGGTGTGCAGTCCCGTACCCGGCGCGGCCGGGTGGCCGAGGACCGGTGGGCCGATCTGGCGCCGCCGCCGGGGCTGCCCGAGGCTTACCGGCGGTTGCCGCTGATCCGCTGGGCGCCGGTGGCGCTGGGCGCTGCATGCGTGCTCGTGGCCGCCCTTCTGCCCGCCTGGATCAACAACCAGCAGGCCTTCGTCCTCGCCGTCGTGCTGGGGTTCGCCGTGGTGGCGATGTCGGTGAGCTTCCTGACCGGCATCGGTGGCCAGCTCTCGCTCGGGCAGCTGGCGTTCGGGGCGATCGGCGCGCTGGCGGCGGTCGTCGTGGCGCGCGACACCGGCAGCCTCGTCGTGGCCCTGCTGTGCGGCGCCGCCGCGGGCGGGCTGGCGGCCGGGGTGGTGGGACTCCCGGCACTGCGGGTCCGCGGCCAGCTCCTGGGTGTGGCGACGCTGGCGTTCACCCTCATGGCCTCGGGCTGGCTGCTGCGCCAGGAGTGGGCGTTCGACCGCGCCGGCGTCTCCGCGCCGCGCCGGGGTGTCTTCGGCATCGAGTTGACCACGTCCCGGGGCTACTACTACGTGGCCCTGGTGGCCTTCGCCGTGGCTCTCGCCTGCGCCGGCCTGGCGCGACGGTCGCGCTTCGGCCGGCGGCTCCGGGCGGGGCGCGACAACGAGGACGCGGCGCGCGCCCTGCGGATCCGGGTCGACCTCGTGAAACTGGGCTCCTACGTCGTGGCGGGGATGCTGGCCGGGCTGGGCGGTTCGGTCATCGGGTTCGCCAGCACGCAGATCTCCGCCGCCCTGTTCACGCCGCGCGGCAGCGTGGACGCCGTGTCCATCGCCGTCATCGGCGGGTTGGGCGGGTTCGTCGGCCCGCTGCTGGGGTCGCTGTACCTCGTCGGCATCCCCCGGCTGTTCGATCTGGGCCTGACCCCCCTGGCGGCCCTGAACGCCGGCTGGCTGATCCTGATCCTCGAGCAGCCGCGCGGGCTGTCGGCCCTGCTGGGCAGGGTGCGGGACGGCTACTGCGGCGCCGTGGCACGCCTGGCGGGCCTCGATCCTGCCGGTGCCGGTGACTCTGCGGGTGCCGGTG
>JAPONU010000201.1 GCA_026713745.1 bacterium | reverse complement strand
TGCCAGCTCCTCAGCCAACTGCGCGGCGTCGGCGGCGGCCTGTTCGGCCTCGGCGGCGGCCTGGGCGTCGGCTTCCGCCTGCTCCGCGGCGGCCTGTTCGGCCTCGGCTGCCAGCTTCTGAGCCTCCTGCGCGGCCTCGGCCGCTGCCTGGGATTCGGCCGCGGCCTGTTCGGCCTCGGCCGCTGCCTGGGCGTCGGCGGCGGCCTGTTCGGCCTGGGCGTCGGCTTCCGCCTGCTCCGCGGCGGCCTGTTCGGCCTCGGCTGCCAGCTTCTGAGCCTCCTGTTCGACCTCGGCCGCTGCCTGGGCGTCGGCGATGGCGGCCGGAGCGGGGGGCGGGGTGCTGACCTCTGCCGGTTCGCTGCCGCCGCAGGCCGCCGCCGCCAGAGCCGCAATTGTCATCACTGCCATCGCACGCCCACCCAGCGCCGCGACAGGGCGCCTGGCGGCTGCAGGGCGAGTCGCGTCGTGGCTCTTCACAGGTACGGGCAATCTACCGGCGCAGTGTCTGGCACCGCCCCGCGGCCACGCTTCTCAGAGCGAAGCGGCCTGCGCCAGCACATCGGCCGTGTCGATCCCGCCGTAGTCACCGGACACGAACTCGCCCGAGGGGGAGAACAGTGCCCACGCGGGCTGGGACACCACGCCGAGTTCGGCCCATGAATCGAAGGACTCGTCCCACAGCATCGGGAACGAGGAGATCCCCGTCGAGGCGACGAACTCCTGCGCGAGTGCCAGATCATCCTGGGTCCCCAAGCCGACGACCAGGACCTCGTCCCCGTGGTCTCGAGCGAACTGCTCGACGCCGGGAGCTTCCCGGCGGCAGGTCGGTCAATGCGGTGCCCAGAACCACACGAGGATCGGCCGGTCGGCGGGTGCCAGCGAGGACAGCACGATGCTGTCGCCGCTGGCTACATCGACGACGCTGACCTGCGGCAGGGCGTTCGGACCGGCCGCGGCGGGAGCGGGCGGTGGGTCGGCGGGAGCGGGCGGCGGGTCGGCGGGAGCGGCCGGGGCGGCAGCGGGCGGCGGGTCGGCGGTCCCGGCGCAGGCCGCTGCCAGGACTGCGGACAGGGCCACGATGCCGACCAGGACCCTGCTCCTCCGAGCGGCCACGGGTGGGTGTGCGGTGCGGATGGCTCCGTGCTCGTTCACTACGGGACCGACTCTAGCGCCGCGGCAAGCGGGGCGGTCGGCTGCGGTGGCTACGGCTGGATCCAGATCGCCTCGACGGCGGCGACTCGCGGCCCGTCCGCCGACAGGAAGTCGAAGATCACGCTGACCTGCGCTCGGGGCGGATCGGGTTGCTCGCCGGCGTCGTCGGTCTCCTCTTCGGGGGTGGGAAGCGCGGGAGGCAGGTCGGACTCTTCGCCGGTCGAAGCCTGGGTCGTCGTCGTGGTGGCGGTGGGTGCGAGTTCGGGCGGGAGGATCGAACTCGCGATCGCCGGCCGGTAGATCGACACGTATGCCAGCGAGGCGAAGTCGCCGTGCGGCTCACCGAGTGGCCCGGGCGCGTTGACGGTGACCGTCGCGCCGTCACTATTGCCATCGATCCACAGCAGGTCGGCCAGCGATG
The DNA here is from genome assembly GCA_026713745.1 of bacterium. Taxonomy (GTDB): domain Bacteria; phylum Actinomycetota; class Acidimicrobiia; order Acidimicrobiales; family CATQHL01; genus VXNF01. The sequence continues at coordinate 3,998 of JAPONU010000201.1, read as the reverse complement.
ACTCCGCAGAACCGTCCCGCGGCGACGGCGTCCCCAGTGGAGTGTTCCACCAGTCGCTGCCAACCCCCGGGCCGGAGGTCGCCACGACGGCGAGGTCGGCGTCGTCGGCTCCCCATCGCAGCACGAGCCCCGCCGGCACGAAGGCGGATGGCTCGAGACCGGGGCCTGTGGTGAGCCGGCGCGCCAGGCTCGACAGGGTCGCGCTGGTCGCGCTGTCGATGGAGAGGGGCTGCGCCACGATCGTCTCGGCCGAAACCCAGCCCCTGTCGCCGCCGGTGGTCACGATCTCCGCCCAGGCGTTGCTGCCGGAGCGGCCGTCGGTGAGGCGGGAGCCGTCGAGGAGGATTCCCAGCTGGGTGGCGCTGTCGTTGGGCTCGGCGCGGATCACCGAATCCACGTCGCCGATGGTGTGGGCGGTCAACTCGCTGGTGTGGCCGGCGTAACCGTCGCCCTCCCGGATGTGGATCCCACAGGAGCGGCCGACGATGTCTCCGAATGCGGCGCAGTCGCCGTCGAGGCGGTATTCGGCGACGTCGAAGTCGGCGAACTGGAACACGGTGGCGTTGAGTTGCGTGAGGAACTGGCCGGCGGTGATTTCGCTTCCGTCGGTGTCGAACGCTCCGGCAAGGCCGGCAGGGAAGTCAATCGTCAACCACCGGTTGTCCGTCATGGTCGTCACTGTCGTGGCCGAGTTGCCGCTGAGTCCCGTGAACCCGGCGGCACGGTCGGCGTCGTTGGGGCCGCCGAGGAGGATTCCCAGCGCCGTCGGGAGGCTGTTGGTTGCGGCGGACCGCAGCCGCGGCGCGGAGTCGTTCTCTCCGCAGGCGAAGTACACGGTGACCGAAGTGGACGAATCGTCCGCAGCGGCCGCCGGTTCCGCTGGGCATTCGATCGCCTCCGCGGTGACGGTCTCGCTCTCGGGATCGGTGTCACTCGGCGGCGTGGGATCGGGTGGAGGTGTCGGCGTAACAGGTGCCGGAGGTTCCGGAGGTGCCGGAGGGGTGGGAGGGATCGGAGCCGGCGAAGTGGGCGTGGTGGTGATCTGGCCGGTGTCATCCGGCGGCGGCTCGACCTGGGCAACAGCGGGGGGAGCAGGTGTCGGCGATTGAGGGGTCGGTGGCGGGTCGACTGTGGTAGGAGCCACCGCGGCCGGGTCGGGAGTGGCGGCCACCGGTGCGGTCTCGGTAGAGATCGGCGGTGCCGCGGTGGGCCCCGTGACCGAGACCGAGATGACGACGGCTATCGCAGCGCAGGCCGCGGCCGCCAGGACGAGTGCGGGGCGCAGGCGCACCTCCGGCAATCGCCGCCGGTGGCCGATTCGGCGCTGGATCTCGAACAGTGCGCCTGGCGATACCTCGACGCCGTCGGCCCGCTGGGTGAAAGCACTCCGGAGACGATCTTCGATGCTCACGAAGGCTCCTCCGCCGTGCCCGCCTCCGGTGGCGCCAGTTTCCGTTCCAGAGCCGCCAGGCCGCGGCTGGCGTGCGTCTTGACCGATCCCGGCGATATGCCGAGCGTCTCTGCGATCTCAGCCTCACTGAGGTCCAGGTAGTACCGCAGTGTGAGCACCTCCGACTGCCGGCGCGGCAGGCTGCGAACGGCGTCGATCAGGGCGTCGCTCTGCAGTCGCTCAAGAGCGCCCGCCTCAGCGCTGTCGGTGAGGGGAGGTGCGTCGGGCACGATCCGCCGGCGCACCATGCGCCGCCGCATGCGCGAGCGCGCCCCGTTCATGACGATGCTGCGCAGGTAGGCAGGCTCCTTGCCCGCTTCGGGGCGAGCGGTGAGCGTGTGCATCTTCACGAAGGCGTCCTGCACGACTTCCTCGCAACTCCCCACATCATCGAGGAGCATCGAGGCAAGACGGACGAGATCCTTGTAATGGTCGGCGAACAGCCGGACCAGCAGGTCATCTTGGATCTCGCTTCCTCGTCGGTCGCCTCGCCGCGGTGAGGCGCTCATGGCTGCAGGCTCATGGCTCGATACAGGTTCACAGAACCTACGCACGTACAGACGCCCGAGGTGGTGCTCGCGTTGACAACGTTGGCGAAGAGATTCCCAGGGACCATGGCGACCGCCGAAAACCTAACCACCGGGCGCGCCGAGCGGCGGCACGCGACGGCGCTCAGTTGCTTGAGGCGGCCCAGCCGGCGTTGTCGTGCGAGGACCGAGTTCGGAGACGGGAAGGGGTCGCCGCCATGGGTTGCTTGAGGCGGCCCAGCCGGCGTTGTCGTGCGAGTGCTCCCGGTGCAGGGGGAGACTCAGGCGACCTGGCGGTCCAACGCTCCGGGTGGGCCTACCCGGAGGGCTGTCACGAGTTGATCCGCGCTTCGACCCCGGTGTCGCGCAACTGCTCGAACGCCTGCACGAGACCGGTCAGCTGTTCGGCCTGCAGGTGATCCGCCAGCAGGCGGAGCCGCTCGCGGCCGATCGTCCAGAACCTCTCCGCCGCCTCCCGTCCCTGCTCGGTGAGTTCACAGATAACGACCCTGCGATCCCTGGGATCCGAGAGCCGTGTTGCCAGTCCCCGTTCGACGAGACGGTCCACCACAGTCGTGGTGGCGGAGACCGCGATCCCCAGGGCTCCCGCGATGGTTCCCATGCGCTGCGGCCCTTGCCGCTCAAGGAGGAAGAGGGTCTTTGCTTGAGGGATGGTCAAGTCGAGGTCTTGCCACTCGCTCAGCCGATCGAGCCGCAACTGCCGGTTCAGGTGCTCTACCGACTCAACGAGTCGTTGGGTTAGTTCTTCCCTCGATTTGCTTTGCATCGCTTCCACCTAATGTCTGGGCACTTGTAGTGCGAGTCCGCCGTTTTCCGCTTCTACAGCCGCAGGGCAACAAGACTAGGTCAATACATTAGGACGCGTGCGGCAAATCCATCGGTAAGCGACTAAGTAGTGTTTGCGGACCGAAAACGCTGAGGGATTCTCTCGTGTTGGCGGCGTCGAGCCCGACTTGCTTCTCCCTCATATGATAGTTATATATATGCTGACTATTCTGCCATATTGCTCTACGGCTGGCTGTGTCATCGCCTGCGAGTGTGTGCCGAACGAGGACGTGCGCTGGAGGACTCGTCCTGCACTTGCGGCGAGATCTGAGCCCCGCTTCGAACTCCTGACGTCGGCTGCTGGGAGTGTTGGGCCCTTCTCGCGGCCTCTCAATGGCTCCGACACCTTCTAGGAGGTCCAACTCGGCGAAATGCGACCAGCATTCTCGGCGTGCGGGTCGCCCGGCCAATAGCCACGTGGCGGCGACGATTCACAGGAGGCATCGACTTCTGTGAACATTGGTAGGTACAAGCCGCTGCCGGCGGCTCATGGTCGCGGTGTTGGGAGATGCGGTCAAGCGAAAGAAGTGACGGTTTGGGGACAACTCATGAGGAGATGTGAGAGTTCTATTGCCTCGACAAATTGCGAATACGGATTGGTCAGAGTTGACGGCAAGAACGCGGCGCGTCGAGTAATAGTTGGAGTTGCGTCAACGCCTCCGCATCAACGGCAAGTCTGTGGATGAGGTCACGACAGCAGACGTTTTGTGAATCCTCTCACCGATCTGGAGCACCAAGCACGAGACGGCGCGGCGACTTCGCCACCGCATCAGCGCCGTCATGAAGTGGGCGGTCGCCGAGGGCCACAGGGGCGACAACCCTGCCGGCGACGCCATCGGCGCAGCCTTGCCTCGCGGCAGCGGCCGTGTGGAGCACCACAAGGCGTTCCCGCACGCCGAAGTCGCCGCAGCGCTCGAGAAGGTGCAGGCCTCCGAAGCAGCGCTCGCCACGAAACTGTGTATCCGCTTTCTCGTGCTCACGGCGTGTCGAAAGCGCCGTCGCGAGATCATGGAGGGCTGGGGCCACTACTTGAGCTAAGAGCGTTAGCGGATAGGCCCCCAACAGAGTCGTTGGTGTTCGGTTGTCGTAGTGGTTTGAGCTGCTGGGCGGGCCTCCAACGGGAAACGACAGTGGAAGACCGTCGATGGTCGTCACCTACCCGCGCACGCTCTAAG
>JAPONU010000200.1 GCA_026713745.1 bacterium | reverse complement strand
GTCGGAGATGTTCCAGCCCAGCGTCCGGATAAGGATGCCCGAGACGACCACGCCGACCGAGCCGTAGAGGTCGGCCATGACGTGCTGGAACGCGCCCTCCACGTTCACGCTGTGCTCGGTGGAAGCGTGCAGCACCCAGGCCGCGGCGATGTTGACGGCCAAGCCGAGCGCGCCGACGATCAGCATGAGGCTGCCCTCGATCTCGGGCACGTCGAAGAACCGCTCGTAAGCCTCCGACATCACCAAGCCGGCGATCAGCCACAGACTGAGGGCATTGATCATGGCCGCCAGGATCTCGGTGCGATGGTGGCCGAAGGTGCGCTCGATGGAGGCGGGGCGCTCGGCCATACGCATGGCGAAGATGGCCAGGCCGATGCTGGCCGCGTCGGTGACCATGTGGCCGGCGTCCGCCAGCAGGGCCAGACTCCCCGAGAGAATGCCGCCGACTACTTCGGCGACCATGAATCCGGAGATCAGCCAGAAGGCGCCCCAGAGCTTGCGCTTGCTGAGACCCCGGAGGTCGTGTTCGTGGGTGTGTCCGTGACCGTGATGATGCCCATGACCGTGGTCGTGGTCGTGCCCGTGGGAATGACCGTGCCCACGTCTGAACCAACGCTTGCGGCCGTCGTCGTGGTCGTGGGAATGGTCGTGGTCGTGGTCGTGGGAATGATCGTGGTGTTCCGATGGCTCTCCGTGTTTGCTCATCAACATTCCGATCTGTTCTCTGGGCGTTTGCTCATCAACATTCCGATCTGTTCTCTGGGCGACGGGCCGACCGCAGGACATTGGAACCGACCGCAGGTACAGCTCTTTGAAGCGCTGAATGCGACGTATCCCGTAACGGCAACACGTGACTGTATCCCGATGGTATAGTCAAAGGCAAGGGACTATACGAGAATCAGTCGATAAAAACGAGAATCATTCACACTGGTTCGTGGGTTCCGTCCCTTGATGCTGGAAACGACCGAAGGAGAAGCCGTATGGCCGACGAGCACGCTGACGATTGTTGCGAGGAAACGCATCATCACCACCATCACGGCGACTGCTGTGAGGAAGACCATCACCACCACCATGAAGCGGTTTCCCACGACGACGGTGACTGTTGCGAGGAGACGCATCATCACCACCATCACGGCGACTGCTGTGAGGAAGACCATCACCACCACCACGCTGCAGCGTCCCACGATGACGGCGATTGTTGCGAGGAAACGCATCATCACCACCATCACGGCGACTGCTGTGAGGAAGACCATCACCACCACCACGTGGCGGCGAAGGCCTGAATCGGGCGTCCCTACCGTCCTTCTGCGGTAGGGCCCGAATTCGGCAACCGGCCCGGGGCGCCAAGCGGCTCCCCGGGCCGTTGCGCGTCCCGAGTCGCCACTTCAGACGACGATGCGGCTCGTTGCCCGTTCGTCGGAGCCCAGATAGGAGGCGATGACGGCCGGGTCGGCGCGCAGCTGGTCGGGGGTCCCCATCGAGATGACCGATCCGGCCTCCAGGCAATACATCCGATCCGAGATGCCCATGACCAGCGGCACGTCGTGCTCGATCACCACCACCGCGGCGTCGAGTTCGGCCTGCACCTCTTTGATCCGGGGCCCGAACTCCTCGGTCTCCCGCTGGGACAGCCCGCCGGTGGGCTCGTCGAGCATCAGCACGCGGGCGCCGCTGGCCAGCATGCAGCCCAACTCCACCACGCGGCGGGTGCCGGTGGACAGTTCGGAGATGAAGTAGCCGGCGAAATCCCCCAATCCCAGGTAGTCGACCAGTTCGGCGGCCTCGGCCCGCTTCTGGCGCTCGGAGCCGGGCGATGGCGGTACGCCCAACAGGGACGGCAACAGCAGCGATCGGCGCCGCGCCTCCAGCGCCACCATCAGCGTCTCGGTGATCGTCAGGTCGGGATAGAGGCGGGCGGCCTGGAAGGTGCGCCCCAGGCCGCGCCGGTGACGTTCGTGGGCGCTGAAATCCGACACGTCGACTCCGAGCAGTTCGACGGTGCCCGAAGCCGGTACGAACCCGCTGACTGCGTTCATGAGGGTGGACTTGCCCGCGCCGTTGGTGCCGATGAGGCCCACAAGTTCGCCGCGGTGCACCTCGAAGTCCACTTCCCGCACCGCCCTGTTGCCCCCGAAGCTGACGCTGATCGCCTGGGTGCGCAGCCAGACCGGCGAGTCCGGAACGGTCGGTCTCGGCGGAGCGGCGAGCGCGGTGACCGGCGGCGGCGCGGGCTTCGGCGGCGAGGCGCGCGCCCCGAAGCGCGAGCGGCTGATCATGTGCAGCAGGGTGTCGCGCCCGTTGTAGAGGAACTGCACGAGTCCGCCCGGCAGGTAGAGCAACAGCAGCAGCAGCCCGATGCCTGACGTCACCAGACGTATCGACTCCGGCGGTGCGGTGGGGTCGAAGAGTGCCGGGATCCCCTTGACCCAGAGGACACCCAGGAACGGTCCGGCGATCGAGCCCAGCCCACCGATCACCGAGATGGCCACGACGTCGATGGAGAACCCCGGCGCGAACGTGTTGGCGGGGCTGAGGTTCTCCTGCAGGGTCCCGTAGAGAGCCCCCGCCAGGGCCGCCACCGCGCCGGCGATGGCGAAACCCATGATTTTCATGCGCGTGACAGAGACCGTGCTGGCGGCGGCCATCTCCTCGTTCTCGCGCACTGCCAGCAGCGATCGGCCGATGCCCGTGTGGCGCAACCGCGCCAGCAGCACGGTCACCACGATCAGGAACCCCAGGCAGAGGAAGTAGAACGACTTGCGGGAGGCCCCGAAGTCGAACGGCCCCAGCACCGGCTCGGCGACGGGGCGCACCGCCGTGGTGCCTCCGGTGAAGACGTCCTGGGCCAGGATCCAGTTGGCCGACGCCACGGCGAACGCCAGCGTGGCGACTGCCAGGAACAGCCCGCGCACCCGCAGCGCGGGCACGCCGATGACCAGCGCCGCCAGTGCCCCTAGGAGCGTGCAAAGCGCCACCGCCATGCCCCAGTTCAACGTCAGCGAGAGGTCGAAGGCGTTGAACGGGATGGGGATGTCGTGCCCTTTCGTCAGCGCCACCAGGCAGAACGCCCCCAGACCCACGAACGCGAACTGTCCCAGGGATATCTGCCCCGCCCAGCCGGTCAGCAACGTCAGCGACAGGGCCACCATCGTGTGGATGAGGATCCCCGACCAGAGCCAAAGCGACGTGGGCGAGTCCAGCAGCCAGCCCAACAACCCCAGGAATCCGAAGATGCCGCCCAGGCCGATGGTGCCCAGATGGCGCACGATCGCCAGGTGCCCGAACTCCCGCGGCACCGCCCGGAGCTTGGGTGACAGCGACCACCCGGCTTCGTCGCGGCGGGCCCGGGCTGCGAACACCACTGCGACGACCACGGCGCCGAACAGGAACAGGTCCACGATCGAGCGGTTCGCCGACGCCACGTTGTCCCGCACGATCTTCTCGACGATGCCGACGCCGACGCCTCCCACCAGCGTCATCGGGAGGGAGCGCATCCTGGCGATGAGGCTGACGACCAGGGCCCGCAGCAGCAGGGGAGGCGCCAAGGCGGCGGTGCCGGTCTGTGCGGCGCTCACGCCCTCCAGCGGCGCGAAGAACACCGCGGTGGCGGCCGAGAGCGACCCGGCGATGCCCCAGAGCGCGGTGGAGATCCGGCGCGTGGGGATCCCGAAGGTCCTGGCCGTCTCGGGATTGGCGGCGGCCGCCCGTGTCGCCAGACCGAAGCGGGTCTTGTGCAGGACCAGGCCCAGCAAGCCCACCATCACCGGCACGGCGATGATCACGATGAGCTCGCGGCCCAGGATCCGGAGATCGTCGGTGACCTGCCAGCGCAGGTCGAAGGGCGGCGGGATGGGGCCGGGCCGCAGCACCGACGGCAGGTTGATCCGGGCCAGCACGAGCAATTGGCCCACCCCGATGGTGGCGATGAGCAGGACGAGCCGCGAGGACTGCGAGAGTCGCCGGATGACGGTCAGTTCGATTGCGCCGCCGACGAGGAAGCCGCCCGCGATCGCCACGGCGAACGCCATCCACCAGTTGAGGCTGTAGCCGGCCAGCATCAGGACGAACGTGGCGGCGCAGAGCGCACCCACGTCGGCGTGCGCGAAGTTCAGTATCCCGCTGCCCCGGTAGACGAGCACGAATCCGGCGGCCAGGGCGGCGTAGGTGAGCCCCGTGACCCCGCCGATCAGCAGGTCCTGCTGCGAGACGCCCCAGCCCATGACCTCGATCACAGCTGCACCGTCCCCTCGCCGGAAGCTGTGGGGGCCGCCTCCGGTCCGCCCAGGAACGCCGCCCGAAGCAGGTCCTGGCGTTGGCGCAAGTCGTCCGAGCGGCCCTCGAATATCACCCGGCCGTTCTCGAGGAACATGGCGCGGTCGGCGAGGTCCAGTGCCAGGCTCACCGACTGCTCGACCACCAGCATCGTCCGGCCCTGCTCACGAAGCTGCGCAAGAGCCGCGAGCAGTTCCTGCACCACGATCGGTGCCAGGCCGAGGCTCAGTTCGTCGATCAGCAGCAACTCGGGCCGGTGTTGCAGGACCATCGCCAGCGCCAGCATCTGCCGCTGACCGCCCGAGAGGTCCCTGGCGGCATCATCGAGGCGATCGCCGAGGGCGGGGAACACGGCGAGCACCTCCTCCCGGCGCTCGAGCACCTCGGCGCGTCGCAGGCCGGTGCCGATCAGCGCCGCCCGCAGGTTGTCGCCGACGCTGAGGGGCGCGAACGTCCCCTCACCGCCGCGCAGTTGCACCATCCCGACCCGGAAGCGGGTCTCCGGCTCGGAGTACGTGATGTTCTTCGTCTCCAGGCGCACGGCCCCGTCGGTGGGCATCAGGAGGCCGCCGAGCGTGCGCAGCAGCGTGGTCTTGCCCGCCCCATTGGCGCCGAGCAGTGCCACTGTCTCGCTGCGTGCCAGCGAGAAGCTCACCCCGAACAGCACTCGTACGTGCCCGTAACCGGCGGAGAGGTTGCGAACCTCCAGGAGGGGACCTGCCCGCGATCGGGATTTCACCCCC
>JAPONU010000199.1 GCA_026713745.1 bacterium | reverse complement strand
GGTGATTCCCCTGCGGCGGTCCCCCGTGCGGCGATTTCCTGGGCGCGTTCCCGCGAGGTGATTCCCTCTTCGGGCCGTTCCGCCGAACGGTTAGTACGAACGGTTAGTAGCGGATGGCGCGGCTGGGGCAGAGCGTGGCGGCCTCCTCGACGGCGGCGCGCTCGGACTCGGGCGGGTGGATGTCGATGACGTGTGACCGGCCGTCGTCGCCCACCTGGAAGACACCAGGTGCGACCCGCTCGCAGTAGCCCACCCCCTGGCACTGCTGCTGGTCGACAGAGACGTGCAACTCCTCGGCGGTCATGGTCTTGTTTCTAGTTTCTGGCCGAGTGTCCTGCTGAGTTTGCTGCCGAGCCACCTGCTGAGTCTCTTGCCGAGCCACCTGCCGCGTTTAGTGCCGAGGCTCCTGTCGAGGTCTCCGGCGGTGGCTGGCCGCGCGTCGAGCGCTGGGGTTCGCGGCCGGGGCTGACGGCGTATCGAGTGCCGGGAGCTTCGGCCGGGACCTTCAGGTGGGGTCTGCAGGCAGGGGCCGACCGCCCGGGAGCTTCGGCCGGGACCTTCAGGTCGGGTCTGCAGGCAGGGGCCGACCGCTCGGGAGCTTCGGCCGGGACCCTCAGCCGGGACCTCCAGCAGGGGCCTACAGCCGGGTCAGCAGCATCGGGAAGCGGCCGTAGGCGTCGTGGTGGCTGGCCTGGGTGTAGGTCGGCGGGTCGTCGGGGTCGATCTCGATGCCCGCGTTGTAGAGAGCGCCGGCGATGTTGACCACCGTGCCGTCGGTGCCCTCGTCGTTGTCGGTGCGTGCCGAGAGGCCGGTGACCAGCGTGCGGCCGATGCAGATGTGCTGGCCGCCGCCGAACGTGAGGCCCCAGGGCTTGACCGTGCTGACCTCCCGGTAGGGGTTGAACTCGCGGGCGTCGGCGCCGAACGCGCTGGTGTCGCGATTGGCCGGCGTGAACAGGCAGGCCACCCGCTCGCCGGCGGCGATCTTCTTGCCGTTGGACAGTGTGAAGTCCTCGGTGGCGATCCGCAGCAGCGCCGGGGACGGCTGGTGCAGCCGCAGGGCCTCGTGGGCGGCCCGCTTGATGAACACCCCGTCGGACACCTTGGCCCGATCCTCGGGGCGGCTGTCGAACCACTCGTCGAGGTGCGCGATCAGGTGGGGGACCGCATGGGTGGTGGTCTGCGTGGCCGCCACGAGGAACAGGCAGGCCTCCCGTATGGGCAGCCCCTCGTCCCAGTCGTCGTTCCAGTGCAGGTACAGCATCGTGATGAGATCCACGGGCAGCTCGTCCCGGCCGATCTCGCCTCTGCGGTGGCGCTCGATCAGCGCACGGCGCCGGGCCACCGACGGGGCGAAGAACTCCCGGTCGAATGCGTCGCGCACCTTGAGGATGCGCTGGATGACCTCGCCGTGGTCCTCGGTTGACCATTCGACGGTGGCGCCGGTGCCGAGAAGCTCGACGTACTCGCGGAACGCGTCGGTCCGCTCGGGGGTGTCCACGCCGTCGATCCCGGTTGTGGCCGCGGCGATGCGGGCCAGCATCGTGCGCAACACCACGCACAGGTCGGCTCGCACCACGCCGTCGTCGCTCCGGTTGGCGCGGCACTCCTCCAGCGTCTTGTGAATGAGCGGGATCAGTTCGGTGTGCTCGTAGTAGTCCAGCGCGATCTTGGCGAACAGGGGTGCTTCGAGGCGGCGGCGCTCGAAATGCTCGTCGCCGTCGATGGTCAGCAGGCTGCGCCCGAAGAACGCCTGGCTCTCCTGGTGCGATCCCTGGCGAAAGCTCCGGGACCGCAGGATCTCGTCGATCTCGGCGTACGTGGTGAAGTGCTGCAACCCCACGATGTGCGGAGGCGGCGGCATGTCGCGGATCGTGGGCTGGCGACTGTGCACGATTGGGCCTCCGTCTGGTTCTTGTCTGGTTCTCGTCTGAGCCTCGGTCTGAGTCCCTGTCGTCTCCGTGAGTCGCCCGAACATAGCCGCTGGCCTTCCGGGCGCTCTGATCGATGAGTTTCAGGCACCGCTGTGGCGAGGTCCATGATGGCCGAACGCTACGGCTGTTCGGCCTCCGGCGGGGGTAGCGGATCGACCGGCCGAGGGGGTTCTTGGATCTTCGGTGGTGGTTCCCCCTCCGAGATCGTGGTCGGCGGCAGGCGCACCGGCCGGACGGGCCCCGCGTCATCGTCGGAGCCGCAGGCACCGGAGACCAGGCCGACGGCGAGGAGCGTGAGGACGACGGTGGCGCAACGGCGTCGAGCCTTGGGGAACGTCATGAGACTGGATTCATGAGACTGGATTCATGAGACCGGATTCAAGGATTCTGCTTCCTCCTCTTCGGCGAGCCGCCGGCCGACGCCCCGCTGATTCTGCCGAGCGTAGGGCTCGTGCAGGCAGGCTCGAAGCCGACGGGTCCAGTGCGGATGGGCCGCCAGAACCACCCGCACCGCCCACACCGCCAACCCGGCCGGCACCGCCCACACCACCGACCCGGCCCGCACCGCCCACACCGCCGACCCAGCCGCACCGCCCGCAGAGGCCGCCCCGCCCGCCGAGACCGCCCCGCCCGCAGAGGCCGCCTCGAGCGCCGCGTGAATCTCGGCGCGCCTGTCCGAGGCTTGGGTCATTCGGATTGGGCGGCCGACGTTCACTGCCACCGGGCGTGACACACTTGTCCCGCCGGGTGACCTGGATCCCCATCCCCGATAGTCATGCGGAGCCCGAATCATGGCAACCTCCTCATCGTGGCAACCTCCTCATCGTGGCAGTCTGCTTGTCGTGAGAACCTGCTGGTCGTGAGAACCTGCTTGTCGTGAGAATCTGCTTGCCGTGAGAACTCTCTCCGAGCACTGACATGCGGGCGCGGGACATCGGGTTGTTCGCGGCCTCGGGGCGGACCGGAGCGCTGAACGCCATTGTGGACGTGCCGGGTGTGGCGGTTGGGCATGTGACCCGCATTGCCGGCGACGGCCCGCTGGTTGTCGGCGAGGGCCCGGTGCGTACCGGTGTGACCGTGGTGGTTCCCCGCCCCGAGCCGGTGGCGCTCAACCCGGTGTTCGCCGGAATCGGCCGGCTGAACGGCAACGGTGAGATGACCGGCAGCCACTGGATCGAGGAGTCGGGGCTGCTGACGTCGCCGATCGCCCTGACGAACACGCACTCGGTGGGGGTGGTGCGTGATGCCTTGGTGCAGGTTGAGCGGTCGCAGCGGTCGGGTTCGGACTGGTGGTCGCTGCCGGTCGTCGCCGAGACCTGGGACGGGCTGCTGAACGACATCAACGGCTCGCACGTGCTGGCTGCCGACGTGTGGGCGGCGCTCGAGGCGGCGGGTGCGAGCGGTGCGGGCAGGGCGGCGACTGCGGCTGGTGCGGGCCCGGCGGGTAGTGCGTCTCGGGCGGCTGGTGCGGGCCCGGCGGCTGGTGCGTCTCGGGCGGGTGGTGCGTTCCCGGTGGGCGGTGCGGCTGGTGTGGTTGGTGCGGGCCGGGTTGGTGGTGCAATCGGTGTGGGCAGCGCGGGTGGTGCTGGCGGTGCGGGCGGTGCAGGCGGTGCGTCTCGGGTCGGTGGTGCGTTCCCGGTGGGCGGTGCGGGCCCGGTGGCGGAGGGCAACGTCGGCAGCGGCACCGGCATGATCTGCCACGGCTTCAAGGGTGGCATCGGCACCTCGTTCCGGATCGTTGGCGGGTCTGCTGGCGACACGGATGGCGAAGCGCAAGGCGACACGGGTGGCGAAGCGCTGGGCGACACGGGTGGCGAAGCGCTGGGCGACACGGCCGGCGGAGTGGGCAGCTACACGGTCGGCGTGCTGGTGCAGGCCAACCACGGCTCCCGGCGGCGGCTGGTGATCGACGGGTTCCCGGTGGGGCTGCACCTCGACGAGAGCGTGGTCCCGTTGCCGGGCGGCGATCTGCCCGAGGGGATGGGTTCGATCATCACGGTCGTGGCCACCGACGCGCCGCTGCTGCCGCACCAGTGCCGCACCCTGGCGGCCCGTACGGCTCTGGGAATCGGCCGGGCCGGCGGTGTCGGCGAGCACTGGTCGGGCGACCTGTCGATCGCGTTCGCCACCGGCCACAGTGACCTGGGGCGCGGCGGGCGGTCGGGGACTGCTGGGCGGTCGGGGACTGCTGGGGGGTCGGGAAGTGCTGGGCAGGCAGGGAGTTCGGGGGCGCCCGATCGGGGCTCGTCGGGGAGCCCCACGCGGTCTCCGGAGGATCGGGCGAGATCGTTGGCCGACCCGCCGGATCTCGATACGGACCATCGTGAGGCAGCAGGCGCCGGGCCGCTGATGGTGGACGCCGGCATGCTCGTCGCCCTGTATGAGGCCACCGTCGACGCCACCGAGGAGGCCATCGTCAACGCCCTGTTCGCGGCCGAGACCATGACCGGCCGCGACGGCATCACCGCTCACGCCTTGCCGATAGATCGTGTCCGGGAGTTGATCTCCGGGCAGTCGGGGTGATGAGGCTGTTCGGGGGATCCTGCCCGGTCCTGGGGGTGTGGCCGCTGCTGGAGGTGCTGCCGCTCGCCGCGGCAGCGGGGGACGTCGAGCCGTCGCCGGACGAGGGGTCGGAGCGATGAGCGTTCCGCTGCGTCCACGTGGTGCCGTCGGGGTCGATGAGGGGTCGCCGGACGAGGGGTCGGAGCGATGAGCGTTCCGGGGTTCGGGTTCGGGGTGACGCCGGGGCCGCCGGAAGGGGTGGCCGCCGAGATCCGGGACGCCGAGGCGCTGGGGTTCGACCGGATGGGTGTCTGGGACTCGCCGGCGCTGTTCCGAGACCCGTGGATGACGCTGGGGGCGGTGGCTCGGGAGACCAGCACGATCCGGCTCGGCACGTGGGTCTCCAACCCTGTCAGCCGCCACCCGGTCGTGACCGCGTCGGCGATGGCCACCCTCGAGGACTTGGCGCCGGGGCGGACCTACTTCGGCATCGGCTCCGGCGGTACCGGCGTGTGGCACCTGGGGCAACCGGCTGCCCGCTTGGACGAGTTGCGGGAGTACATCGCCACGGTGCGCCGGCTGCTCGCCGACGGCCGAGCCTCCTACCAGGACTCGGACTGCCGCCTGGAGTGGGGTCGGGGAACCTCGGTGCCGATCATCATCTCGGCGCACGGGCCTCGGGCGCTGCGCCTGGCCGGCGAGGTTGCCGACGGTGTCGTGTGCGGTCTGGGAGTCCTGCCCGAGGTGGTCTCGGGCTGCCTGGAGTTGATATCAGAGGGGGCCGAGTCGGCCGGTCGGACGCTGGCCGACCTGGAGGTGTGGTTCACCTGCTTCTGGTTCGTGGATGCGCGCCCGGGCGCGGCGCTGGCCGAAGGCGCCTGGGCAGCGACGGCGTTCGCCATGCACTTCTCCCAGGGCCGCGTGGAGGGCAAGTTCGTGCCCAGCGAGTACCGGGAGGGCATCGCCCGCCTCGGCGAGCAATACGACCTGGTGAGCCACGGCAAGGTCACCGACGATCTGAAGCGCAGGTATGTGGAGCGGGCGGACGCCCTGGGCATCGGCGACTACATCCGCAGCCGCTTCATGTTCTGCGGCACCCCCGAGGAGGTCGAGTCTCAGATCCGGGCGGCGATGGCGGCCGGGGCCCGGAACTTCGACGGCGCCCTCGACGCCGACCTACCCGAGCGCCGCCGCCGCATCGGCAACTGGGCCGAACTGGTGCTGCCCCGCTTCGGCCGGGAGCCGGGGGCCGGTGCCAGGGCCGATGGCTGACTTCGGCCCGGCGGGGGTTGGTGCCGGTTGCGTCGGCGGTGCCGGTTGTCCGGCGGGTGTGGTCGGGTCGTGGGTTCGGGTCTGATGGCTGATGCCGGCCTTGCTGGGGTTCGTGCCGGTTGTCCGGCACGGCCGGCCGGGGCGTAGGTTCGGGTTCCATGGTCGACACTGTGATCAGCGGCGGCTGGGTGGTGACGCCGCATAGCGAGGGCCATCTGGACATCGGCATCGCCGGCGAGCGGATCGCCTATGTCTCGGCGCCGGGAGCGGTGCCCGTCCCGGAGGGAGCGTCCGTGATCGACGCCACCGGCAAGGTCGTGACACCCGGCGGCATCGAGTCGCATGCGCACATTCACGAGCCGATGTACCGGGGCTGGACCGGCGGGGCGGACGTCTGGCTGCAGCCGCCTGAGGGCGCCACCCGGGCGGCCGCCCACGGGGGCACCACCACGGTGTTGTCGTTCGCCTTCCTGGATGTGCACGTCACCGACCGGGCCTACGACACCACCGAGGCTGTCGCCCAGCGCCGGGAGATCTTCAGCGGCCGGTCGTACGTGGACTTCGCCTTCCACCCGGTGATCACCGGCTCGGCCTCGCCGGAGACCCTGGCCAGCGTCGGCGCCGCCGTCGAGCAGGGCACGCCGTCGTTCAAGGTGTTCACGACCGATGTGACCACCGGCCAGGCGGGCATCCGGATCAACCACGGCTCTGTGCTGGCGGCCATGCGGATCGCCCAGGAGGCCGGCGGCATCGTCATGGTGCACGCCGAGGATGATGACCTCATCAAGTACAACGAGGCGCGCCTACGCCGGGAGGGTCGCAACCAACTCCAGAACATTCGCTGCGCCCACACGCCGTTCGGTGAGGCGCTGGCTTTCCGCCAGGTGGCGGCGCTGGCCGCCGAGGCGGGCGCGGCCACGTACTTCGTGCACACGACGGCCGGGGAGTCGGTCGGTGTGGTGGCCTCCGAGCGGCGCCGGGGCCGGCCGGTCTACGCAGAGACGCTGCACAACCTGTTGTGTTTCTCCGAGGAGGACTACCTGAAGCCCGACGGCGCCCGCTACCACATCGGCATGGGTCTGCCGTCGCCCGATGACCGGGCACAGCTCTGGGCGGGGGTGACCGCCGGCGACGTCGCCACCGTCGCCACCGACGAGTACACGACTTCGCTGGAGGTGAAGCTGGGTGGCCACGACATCGAGACGGTCCCCGGCGGTCACGTGGGGATCGAGACCCGGGGCACGATCCTGCTGTCGGAGGGCTACAAGAAGGGGCGGCTGTCGTTGCGGCGGTTCGTGGAGTTGTTCTCGACGAACCCGGCCCGGATCTTCGGGCTGTATCCCCGCAAGGGCGTGATCCAGCCGGGCGCCGACGCCGATCTGGCCGTCTGGGACCTCGACGTCGAGCGCACGATCACGCTGGACGATCTGCACCACGAGGGTGACTACAGCCCGTGGGAGGGCTGGGAGGTCTCCGCGTGGCCGGTGATGACGGTCTTGCGGGGGACGCCGGTCGTCTCGGACGGCAGCCTGCACGTCGGCTCGGGCTACGGGCAGTGGCAATCCCGGAGCATCGATCCCGAGATCCTGGAAAGTCCGATCGTTACCTGAAGGCTCAGGCCGTCCGGGCGGGGGCCGCCGGTGCCCGTCGGCGGATCGTCTGGCGAAATCGATCCGGCGCCGGCCCCCGGCGTCCCTCGCCCTCGGATGTCCGTGCTGGAGAGATCGGTTGTCTGCCTGTCTTTGGGCTGGCTGCAGGGTTGCGGGCTAGGGGTTGGCTAGATCTCGATGGTTCCCTGGATGCAGGTGACGGTTTCGCCGCCGACCCAGATGGTGCCGTGCTGGAGAGATCGGTTGTCTGCCTGTCTCTGGGCTGGTTGCAGGGTTGTGGGCTAGGGGTTGGCTAGATCTCGATGGTTCCCTGGATGCAGGTGACGGTTTCGCCGCCGACCCAGATCGTTCCGTGCTGGGTAGATCGGTTGTCTGCCTGTCTTTGGGCTGGTTGCAGGGTTGTGGGCTAGGGGTCGGCTAGATCTCGATGGTTCCCTGGATGCAGGTGACGGTTTCGCCGCCGACCCAGATGGTGCCGTCGGCGTCTTGGTCGATTAGGACGCGGCCGTCGCGGCCGAGGGCGGCGCCCTGGCTGGCTGTGTACGGCGCCGTTGCATAGCTGGCGGCGGTCAGCCACTGGCCGAGCGAGGCGTTGAGGCTGCCAGTGACGGGATCCTCGGCGAGCGCCCCGTACTTGGGGAAGAACGCCCGCACCTCGAAGTCGCTGTCGTCGGTTCTGGTTCCGGCTCCGGTCCCGGCTTCTGTACCGGCTTCAGCTCCGGATTCGGCTTCGGCTCCGGTCCCGGTCCCGGTCCCGGTCCCGGTTCTGGCTCCGGCTCCGGATTCGGCCCCGGATTCGGCTCCGGTTCCGGCTCCGGATTCGGCTCCGGTTCCGGCGGTGGCGCCGGGTGGGTGCGGGCCGACGACGCCGACGAACAGGTCCTGCGGGTTGGCCGCCTGGGGCCGAAGCGCCAGAACCTCCTCGGCCGAACGCAGGAGTACTCCCATCCAGGGCGGCCCGTTGTGGACCCAGTTGGCGTCCACCACCGGCGTGTCGGGGGTGCCGGGCGTGCCGGGATCGATGCCCAGTAGCTCGCAGGCGGCGGCCAGGTCTTCAGCCGAGACCGGTCCCGAGCGCACCAGGGGAGGCGCGGCGAAGGCCAGCCGGCTGTTCCTGGGGCTGCCATCGGGGCTGCTGCTGGCACTGCCATAGGGGCTGCCATCGGGGCTGTTCCTGGGGCTGCTGCTGGAGCGGATCGTCACCAGACCGGCCCCGCATTCCTGGACGATTACCCCGGGCCGGCGGGGCACACCGCCCTGTTCGAGCCACACGGCACAGCTTCCCAGAGTGGGGTGGCCGGCGAACGGCAGCTCTCGGTCGGGCGTGAAGATCCGGACCCGGTAGTCGGCTCTGCCGGCTTGGTTGGCGGGGTCGGGTCGGTTGGCCGGGTCGGGTCGGTTGGCCGGGTCGGGTCGGTTGGCGGGGTCGGGTCGGTTGGCGAGGTCGGCTTGGTTGGCGGGGTCGGGTCGGTTGGTCGGGTCGGGTCGGTTGGCCGGGTCGGTTTGGCCGGGTCGGTCGGTTTGATCAGAGGTCGGCTTCAGCAGGAACGTCGTCTCCGACAGGTTTGTCCAGGCGGCGACGCGCTGCATCTCCTCGGTCGTGAGCCCCTCGGCCTCGGAGACAACAGCCAGAGGGTTGCCCCTGTAGGGCACAGCCGTGAACACATCCACCTGAGCAAAGGGTCTACGCATCGCTGGAGCATACGGAGCTGTCGGTGGCGCTTCGGCGCCCTTTGCAAGCCGCATGTCTGTGTACGTCCTCGGCGCTCCGCCCTCGTCGCGGCGACCAGGGTGTCGCTGTCAGCATTGGAGGGGGTGGTTGGCAGTTCGGTTGGCGTCGTTGGTGGCGGCGCCGTCTTGGTGACCTGACGGTCCGTGTTTGCCGGCCTTCGACTTGGCGGTTCGGGCTTTGGCGGTTCGGGTCTTGCCGTTTCGCGTATTGCTGTTGTGGCGCGCCAGGTTCAGCAGCCGGTTGGGTGGGTGTTTGAGGCGGTAGGTGCCGTCGGGTTGGCGGGTCAGGTCGGCGCCGAGTTCGTGGATCTGTTTGTGGTGGCAGTCGCTGCACAGCAAGCAGAGGTTGTCGATGTCGGTGGGGCCTC
>JAPONU010000198.1 GCA_026713745.1 bacterium | reverse complement strand
TGGTCCGCGATTTCGCCCTGCAGCGCATCGCACCGCACGCCGAGACCTGGGACCGCGACCACACCTTCCCGGTCGACGTGGTCAAGGAGATGGGCGAGTTGGGGCTCTTCGGGCTGCTCGTCGACGAGCGCTGGGGCGGCGGCGGCGCCGATCTCACCACGTTCTGCCTCGTGGTCGAGGAGATCGGCCGGGCGGACCAGTCCCTCGGCATCACCCTGGAGGCCGCGGCCCTTCTGGGCGCCGAGCCGATCCAACGCTTCGGCAGCGACGCCCAGAAGGAGCGCTGGTTGCCGGATCTCGCAGCAGGCCGGGCACTGGCCGCCTTCGGCCTGACCGAACCCGACGGCGGGTCCGACGTGTCAGCCCCCACGACGCGTGCCGACCTCCGGGACTCGCCCGGCGATGAACGATGGGTGCTGAACGGGGCCAAGGCGTTCATCACCAACTCCGGCACGCCCATCACGAGCCTCGTCACCGTGACAGCGCGGACCGGACCCGAGGAGGTCTCCACCATCATCGTCCCGGCAGGAACGCCAGGGCTGACAGTCGAGCCGCCCTACCGCAAGATGGGCTGGCACGCCTCGGACACCCACGGGCTGGTGCTCGACGACTGCGCCGTTCCGGCAGATCACCTGCTGGGCGAGCGAGGGCGCGGCGTGCAGCAGTTCCTGGGGACCCTCAATGCCGGGCGGATCGCCATTGCCGCCCTCGCCGTCGGGCTCATCGCCGCCTGCCTCGATGAATGCCTCGCCTACGCCCGCGAGCGTGTCGCCTTCGGTCGCGCTATCGGCGGCTACCAGGCGGTGGCCTTCAAGTGCGCCGACATGGCCGTCGCCCTCGAGACCTCCCGACTGGCAACCTATGAGGCCGCCCGACTCTTCGATGCCGGCGCCCCGCACCGGAAGGCCGCCGCTATCGCCAAGCTCGCCGCTACCGAGGCCGCCGTGACCGCCACCCGCGACGCCACCCAGATCTTCGGCGGGTACGGATTCATCGACGAGACCCCGGTTAGCCGCTACTACCGCGACGCCAAGATCCTCGAGATCGGCGAGGGAACCAGCGAGATCCAACGCCTGGTCATCAGCCGGGAGTGCGGCCTGCCCGTCTGATCGACCGACAACCGAGCATTGCGCGAGGGCGGGGGTCGGGGCGCCGGGCTGCGACGACTCTTCGCCCCGCACCGTGGAGCAAAGCGGCACCCCGACCCCCGCCAAGGCTTCAACGGACAGGTTGCCGGACCGCCAATCCGGACACAGGATGGAAACCATGCCCACACGTGCCGAGTACGAGGAGTTGCGGCGGAGCTTCCGCCTCGAGGTCCCCGACCGCTTCAACTACGTCCGCGATGTGCTTTACGACCGGGCGCACGCGCATCCCCACGATCTGGCGCTGGTGGCGGTGGAACCCGACGGCCTGACGGCGCAGCGCTTCGACTTCGCCACGATCGCCGCCCGAGTCGCGGCGACCGCCGCCGTGCTGGCCGACCTCGGCGTCACCGCCGGCGACCGGGTCTTCCTGATGCTGCCCCGCATCGTGCAGTGGTACGACGTGCTGCTGGGCTGCCTGCATCTCGGCGCCGTGCCGATGCCGGCCACGATGCAACTGAGTGCGCGCGACGTGACCTACAGGGTGAACGTGGCCGACGCCACGACGGTGGTGACCGACACGGTCGGGATGGCCGCGGTCGGCGCGGCACTGCCCGGATGCCCCGGCGTGTCGCGGCGTGTGCTCGTGGGCGGCGGCGCCGCTGGTTGGACCGACCTTGACACCGCAGTGGCCGCCGCTCCGACCGCTCCCCCGGTTCACGACACCGCCGCGGACGACCCGATGCTCATCTACTTCACCTCCGGCACCGAGTCGCACCCGAAGATGGTGCTGCACACCCACGCCTCCTACGGCATCGGCCACGACGTCACCGCCCGCTTCTGGCAGGATCTCCGCCCCGACGACCTGCACTGGACCGTGTCGGACACCGGCTGGGGCAAGGCTGCCTGGGGCAAACTCTTCGGGCAGTGGCGCGTGGGCGCGGCGGTGCTGATGTGGAACGTGGTCGGCAAGCCCGACCTGGATCGGATGTTGCGCATCATCGCCGCCGAGGAGGTCACCACGTTCTGCGTGCCGCCCACGCTGTACCGGGCGTTCGCCCAGATGGATCTGGGCGCCTACGACTTCTCGGGTCTGCGACACTGCACGTCCGCCGGAGAGCCCCTGAACCCCGAGGTGATCAAGGTGTGGCAGGAGGCCACCGGGACCGTCATCCACGACGGCTACGGCCAGACCGAGACGGTCAACGTCGTGGCGAACCTGCCGGGGATTCCGGTGAAGGCCGGATCGATGGGCCTCGCCGTGCCGGGCTTCGACGTCGCGATCATCGACGAGACCGGGACCGAACTGCCCGACGGCGACGAGGGTGACATCGCCGTGCGGGTCGAACCCACGCGGCCGGTCGGTCTGTTCAAGGAGTACTGGCGGGACCCCGAGCGCAACGCCGCAGCGCACCGCAACGGCTGGTACGTGACCGGCGACCGGGGGATCCGCGACGGCGACGGTTACTTCTGGTTCGTGGGACGCGCCGACGACGTGATCCTCTCCTCGGCGTACCGCATAGGTCCGTTCGAGGTGGAGTCGGCACTGCTGGAGCACCCCGCTGTGGCCGAAGCCGCGGTCGTGGGCGTCCCCGACGAGATCCGCGGCCAGATCGTCAAGGCGTTCGTGGTGCTCGCCGGGGGCCACGACGCCGGCGCCGAGCTGGTCGATGAATTGCAGGGCCACGTCAAGGCCACCACCGCGCCCTACAAGTACCCCCGCCGCATCGAGTTCACCAGCGAACTTCCCAAGACGGTCTCCGGCAAGATCCGCCGCGTCGAACTCCGCAACCGCTGAGCGGCCCGGTGCGGCGACGCAGATTCAGGTTGAGCTGTCGAGCGACCGAAACGACGAGATCCCCAACGGCGACGCTGAGCGGTGGGGGCAGGTTCTCGGGGTGGGGCGACCGGCGGGTTCTGGTGGAGCGCCGGGGGTTCAAGGACCGCGGGTGGTGGGGGTGTCGGCGCCGGTGTCCGGCGTGATGTGACCGCTTCGACCTGGTTCAGGGGCCGCGGGTGGTGAGAGTGGTGCTGCCGGTGTCCGCGGCGGTGGGCGGGGGAGGATTCCCGGTGGGCGTGTCGGGGGGCGGGGCGGGGGGCTGCTCGCTGCGCTTGTGGTCTTTGGGCCGGCCAGGCCGGTGGTGGTGGTCGTGGGTTTGGTGGTGGTGGGTGTGGCAGGGGGCGCAGAGGAGTTCGAGGTTTTCGATGATGGTTGGGCCGCCGGCGGCGTGGGGGTTCTGGTGGTGGGCGTGGGTGGTTTCGGTGGGGGCGGCGCAACCGGCGCAGCCTCGGTCGCGGGCGGCGAGGATGAGGCGTTGCGCGTCGTTGGCGTTGCGGGTGCGCCCTAGGGCGAGGTTGGTCCAGTCGGCGTTGAAGACGCCGCAGTACACCTCGGCGTCGAGGGCCTCTTGGGCCAACAGTTCCGCGGACAGGGGGGTGCCGTCGTCCAATCGGGGGTTTCCGAGCGTGTCGGCGGTGTGGTCGTAGTCCGCGAGGATCAACAGTTTGGTGTCGCTGCGGGTCTCGCCGCAGATCAATGCGGCGAGCGCGTCGGCGGCATGCTGGGCGTGCGTGTGGTCCGCGGAGTCTTCGTGCTGTTTGCGGCCGCGGACTGCGGCGGCGAGGGCTTGGTTGATGCGCCGGCCGGTGAGGAAATCGAAGCGGCCCCGCAGGTGCCACATGCCGTCTGTGCCGTAGTTCAGGGTGGTTTTGCGTTCGGCGCGCTGCAGGGCGTACTCGGCGTCGGCGGGTTCGCGGCTCTTCGCGGCCTGTTCGGCCTCGAGGTCCGCCCACACCTCTTCGCTCTGGTAGGCGAAAGGGTGCTTCGCGACGACATCGGCGGGATAGGCGCGGCACAACTCCAAAAACTCGGTTTCGCTGCGGCGGTGCTTCTTCGGCGCCTCGCGGGCAATCACCCGCGCGTGGGAAACGTTGATCTCCCCCGCGCGCATCGCCTCGATCGTGTCGCCGAAGTCGTTGTCGTGCAGGTCCAACGCCAAGCGGGCGTCGCTACGGGCCGCCGCGGTGGTCAAGAGGTTCATCTCCCGCAGCCGATGCGCGGCGCCCTGAGCGCCGCTGCGGGACGCCAGCTCGCCCAACGCCGCCAGATATTCCCCCTCCAGACGCGCCCGTGCCTCAGCCAGATCCACGACGCGGTCCTGCAACTCGCCGTCGGACAGCTTGGCGGGATCCTTGCGGGAGACCCGCACCAGCGCGCCACAGTCCCCGCACCCCACCTTGGCGGTGCCCTCACCCCACTGATGCTGGGACAAGAACATCGTCTGGGTGCCCGTCGCGGTGACCTCCGCGGACCGCTCCGCGGGCAGGCCCCCCGCCCGGTAACGCACTGTGAAACAGCGACCCTCTGGATCGGCCACCAACGTGTCACCCTCGTCGAGTTGGCGGCGCTGCCACGCCACCTCATCCCAGAACCGCTCCAGGCTCACCGGCACACGCCGCGGCGACTCGAAACTCAAATGCCTCCCGCCGTTCACGAATTCCATACCTGTAATGCTACCAACACCAGTACTATCCGTCAAGGCATAATAAGCGAAACTAGTGAAATCCCCAGAAAATTCACACCACCACGCAGCGACAGCCCGAACACCGTCATCGGACCGTCTCCGAAACCACGAAACTCACCCCCGCCCCAGCCGGCGAACCCGCAACCCGGACCCACCAACAACAAGGCCCGCACCGCCCTCGTGGACTCTCGACCGGGCGTTGCCGACTCGACCAGGGGAGTTCGTCGATACAGCCGTACCCCCTGGCGAGATAGCCACCAACTCGCGAGAGCGGCGATGCCGGTGGACGCCGTAGGCGGCCATTCCGAAGCCGCCGGAGCGCCACCGACACCGCCGCCCGGACACCGCGAACAGACGAGGGCAGTGGCCGCAGAACCCCCACAAGGCCACCCCGCCAACTTCCGAAGAGCCGCATTCAGCCGCAAGTGCCGAGAACCGGGCTACGACCCGGGGACGCTCGGATTCAGCCGATCCGCGGGAAGCGGCTGCGAGGGCTCGCCTCGGCCCAGTCCATGTGGTTGCGGACGTACTCGTTGGCGGTGCCGCGTACCGGTTCGTAGTCCCAGTGGTGCCGGCCGCCGGTAGTCATGGCGTCGTGCAGCACCCGCCGGGCCCGCTGGGACTCCGGAACCGCCTCCCGGATCGCCGCGGCGTCCCAGCGCCCGGCCACCCCGGCCGCGAAACCCGCCGCGAGGGTGGCGTGGCCGGGATCGGTGGCGAGGTTGGTGCGCTCCAGCGGATCGGCCTCCACGTCGTACAGCCATCACCACCAGGACGTTGGGCCGCGCCATCGGAGAAAAATACACCCGTCCCGGCGCATCGACAGGTCGCCCGTCGAGGGGGTGCCGACCTTGGATTCCGGCCTCCGCCGGAATGACGAACCCCCCGGCCGGAATGACGGAGCCCGCCGGGATGACGGGGCGCCGGGTCGGAATGACGGAGCCCGCCGGGATGACGGGTCGCCGGGTCGTGTACGGCTCGGGGCGTGCGAACAGCAAACGCGCTGTCCAGTGCAACTACCTGCAAACGCGGGTAACACCTGCGCGGCGGGGCGTCGTAGGTTACGGGCAGCGACGTCTCGCCGAGGAGGCATCATGGGGGTACCGGTTCCAGGCACCGACGAACTGGGCGCCATCGCCGCGAGCTTCGGGCTCTCCCCGAGCGACGACGACCTGGCGGCCTACCGGGAACTGGTGGCAGGGTCTCTGGCCGCCTACGACACCGTGGAGGACCTGTACCAGCAGCAGGCACCGGCGATACCCGAGCGGAAATCCTGGCGACCCGAGCCCGCCGAGAATCCGCTCGGCGCCTGGTACCGCCGCTGCGAGGTTCGCGAGCGCCACGACGGTCCGCTGGAGGGACGGCGCGTCGCCATCAAGGACAACGTCGACGTGGCCGGCGTTGCGATGATGAACGGCTCGGCCACTCTCGAGGGGTTCGTACCCCGCAGCGACGCCAGCGTGGTGCGGCGCATCCTGGAGGCGGGCGGCGAGATCGCCGGCAAGGCCGTCTGCGAGGACCTCTGCTTCTCCGGCGGTAGCCACACCGCCGCCACCGGCCCGGTGCGCAATCCGTGGGATCCCTCGCGTTCCGCCGGCGGCTCCTCGTGCGGTAGCGCCGTGCTGGTGGCGACCCGCCAGGTGGACATGGCCATCGCCGGCGACCAGGGAGGTTCGGTGCGCATGCCGGCCGGCTGGTCGGGCGTCGTGGGGATCAAGGCCACGTTCGGGCTGGTGCCCTACACCGGCGCCTTCCCCATCGAGTACACGATCGACAACCTCGGGCCGATCGCCCGCACCGTCGACGACGTGGCGCTGCTGCTGACGGCGATCGCCGGCCCCGACGGGATGGATCACCGCCAGGCCGGCGCACCATCGGGCGCCGACTACACCGCCGGGCTGGACCGCGACCCCGCAGACCTGCGCATCGGCGTGGTGACCGAGGGGTTCGGCCACCCCAACAGCGAGGGGGCGGTGGACCACACGGTGCGCGCCGCCGCGGGGCGCCTCGAGGCTGCCGGTGCCGAGGTCCGGGAGGTCTCGATCCCCGAGCACCTCTGGGCAGCGGCGGTGTGGAGCGTGATCGCCACCGAGGGGGCGGCCCGGCAGATGCTGCGCGGCAACGGCTACGGGCTGAATCACAAGGGCCACTACAACCCCGAGATCATGCAGGCGTTCGCCGAGGGCTGGCGCCGCCACGGCGACG
>JAPONU010000197.1 GCA_026713745.1 bacterium | reverse complement strand
GCGTTGCCCAACCCGGCGGGAATCGGACCCCAAAAACCGCGACCGCCGTTGAGATCGGTGTAGATATCGGCGTTGCCGCTCAAGTTGAGACGTTGAAGGCTGGTCAAGCCACCCAGCACGCTAATCGGCCCCGACATCTTGTTCCCCACTAGGTCGAGGTCCTGCAGGTTGGTTAGCCGACCAAACGTCGCAGGAATCGCACCGGACAGATCATTCAGTTGCAGGTTGAGATGCGCCAGATTTGTGAGACCACCCAACTCCGGGGGAACACTCCCCGACAGGTCATTGCTCGAGAGCCCGAGACCACCCAAGTTCGTGAGGCCACCCAACTCCGGGGGAATACTCCCTGACAGGTCATTGAAGTTCAGCCACAGGCCGCGCAGGTTGCCCAGATTCCCCAAGGTCGCGGGAATCTCACCCGACAGATCATTGCCGTGCAGAGCGAGATTCGTGAGGTTGGTGAGATTCCCCAACGCGGGGGGAATCCCACCCGACAAACCACTATGCGAGATCTGCAGGAGTTCCAGGTTCGTGAGAGCACCCAACGCGAGGGGAATCTCACCCGACAAACCACCATTCCGCAAGAGCGTCAGTGTCTCCAGGTTCGTGAGAGCACCCAACGCAGCCGGAATACGCCCCGACAAGTTGTTGCCGGACAGGTAAAGGTTTGTGACCGAGCCGTCGCTGTTGGTCGAGACGCCGTACCAGCTGCGGACCGGGACGGTCGTGTTCCAGTTCGTCTTGCGGAGCCAGTTCGCGCCATCGGTGGCGTTGTAAAGCGCAACGAGGGCGGCCCGCTCGGCCGCCGGTGTCGCAGCCGAGGCGCCCGCGCCGGCGATCGCGCGGGGTGGCGCCTCGGTGCCCGGCGTGGCGACGCCCACCAGGGCTCCCGGCGGCAACGGCACACCCGTCGCCGCGACCCGGCACGAGGAGTAGCCCGCCTCGGCGCGGTGCTCGCAATCGGAGAAGTTGATGCTGAACGTGCCGCCCTCGAAGATCACGTCCATCTCGCCCAACGCCCCGAACACGCCCGCAGCCACATCCGACCCACCGAAGAGTTCCACGCCCGCATACGGGCCATCGGCGTCGAACCCTTCGAACCAGCCCACACCCCGCGGCGACCCCACCAGCGACACACCATCGGACACCACACCGGTGGGGCACACCAACGACAGCGACCCGCCGGCGAACAACCCCAACCAACCCCCAAACGACTCGCACCGCCCCGACGCCGACACCAACGGCGCCGAGGGGGCCAGGGTCGCCGAACCGTCCCACCAAACACCCGAACCCCCACCATCACCCGGCGGAACCTCCGACGCGGGCGGACCCTCGGACTCCTGGCCCCCGACCCCGGCGGTCGACAAACCCAACGACGACGCAATCAACGCCCCCGCCACGAACGCGGCCCCCGAGCCGCCGCCGGTGAACCGCGGCGCGCTCAGCCGCCCACGCCCGACATACCCGGCGCCACGCCACTACGGCCGGGCGCGCCCAACGCCCCCGCCCCGCGAGGCGAACCGCGGCGCCACCGACATCACCGACCAGTTCGACGGCTCCTCGCGCGAGGCGACCCGACCCCCCGACCGAACCAGCCCACAGAACTCCAACGACTCGCGCGATCATCAGAACCTCTCCTCAACCGGTCACAGGCACCCGCCGAAGAAGTAGGCCCCGCCAATGCGGCTCAGCACCATAGTCCAAGAAACCATAGTCCAAGAAGCGCATGCGCGAATCCACACACCTCCCGCCGGCAGCACCAATCAGGCCACCGGAAGGCGAGCCTCCGGCCGTCGCCGGAACGCCACAGCAAGAACGACTGTGCGCGGCAACATCGCCGGCCGCGCGCTCGGCCGGTCCGCGAGGTCAGCCCCCGTCCGGGAGCCCGAATCCGTCGTGAAGGCCCCTGATGCGGTAGACAGCCTGATCCACCCCGCCGGCTGCGGCCGGCTCAGTGCGGGTGCAGGTCGGTGATGCCGGTGGCCACCTGGTCGAAGGTCACGATCGATCCGGTCATCGGTGCCGACTCGCCAGTGGCCAGGAAGCGGACGGCTCGGGCCACCTCCTCCGAGCGCATCAGGCGCCCCAGCGGTCTCTTTGCGGCGTACACGGTCTCCCAGCCGTCGGAGGCGCCGTGGGTGGTGCGCATCACCGAGTCCTCGCCGGGGGTGAGCGTCCAACCCATGGCCAATCCGTTGACCCTGATCCCGTCGTCCTGCAGGGCGTAGGCGGCGTTGCGGGTGTGGATCCCGAGCGCCGCCTTGGTCATGGAGTAGATGCTGATGTCCGGGGCGCCGCCGTGCATGGCACTACTGAGGATGTCGGTGACGGTGCCCGGCCGGCCGGCCCGCAGCAGCCGCTTCGCGAACCGCCCAAACAGCAGCACCGGCGAGCGCACGTTCACGGCAAACAGGGCTTCGTAGTCGGCCAGGTCGATGTCCAGGATCTCGGTCCGCGTGGTCAGCCCGGCGGCGTTGATCAGGCAGTCCGCCAGCAGCCCCCGCGCGTCGATCTCGGCGAAGACGGCGTCCGCCGCGCCGGCCTCGGACAGGTCGGCCAGGACGACCTCCGCCAGCGCCCCCATCTCGGTGATGCGGGCGCTGACCTCCTCGGCCCGCTCGGCGCTGCGGCCCACCACGATGATGGTGCCCACACCTGCGGAGACCAGAGCCAGCGCGGCGGCCTCGCCGATGCCGCTGGTCGCACCCGTGACGAGCGCGCATTCCGGAGTCCAGATCATGGTGGCGTCTCAGACGGCTTCGGTCTCGGCGACCAGCGGGGCGTCGCGGTAGTTGAGTTCGAGGCGGATGCCGTTGGGGTCGTGCAGGAAGATCTGCCGCAGCTGCACCTGCGGCCTGCTGTCGTTCACCTCGAATGCCAGCCCCCGGCCGGCCAGCTGTTCCTGCATGGCCTCGTAGTCGCCCGGCTCGTTGGCCGTCTCGAAGGCGACGTGGTTGATGGGGCCGGTGGGCCCGGCCATGTCGTCGTCGATCACGTTTATGTGCACGTACGGGTAGCCGCCGGCGTAGAGCCACGCACCGGTGCCCCGCACGCCGGGCCGGTAACCGGCGGAGAAGCCCAGCACCTCGGTGTAGAACGCCACGGTCTCGTCCAGGCGGGACGTTTGGATGTTGTAGTGGTCGAGTGACTTGATGGTCATGGCGCTCCTCACCTGCCGGTTCGGCGAACCCTAAAGGAGCCCCCCGAGACGGTCAATCGGGCGCCGGCGACCGCCGCCGTGGCGGCGATTCAACTCCCCGGGTCGCGGTCCGGGCCGCCGATGAGTTCGTAGCCGCCGTTGCCACCGCTGTGGCGGCGACTCAACTCCCCGGGTCGCGGTCCTGGCGCTCCCCCGCCCACGCCGCGAAGGCCTCCAGGTAGCCCTTGGCCCGCTCGGTCAGCGGGTAGCGAGCGACGAGGGAGTCGAAGGCGGCCGAGTGATTGGCCTCGCGGAGGTGCGCCAACTCGTGCACGATCACGTAGTCGAGCACCCACGGAGGCACGTCGGTCAGCCGGTACGAGAGCAGGATCTCCCCGGTCGCCGTGTTGCACGATCCCCAGCGGCGGCGCTGCCGCGTGGACCAGCGGATCGACCGCGGCTCGGGTAGGTCGTGGCGCGCCGCCAGTTCCCGCGCCCGTGCGCCGAGGTCCACGTCCCAGCAGCGCCGCCGCTCGTCGAACTGTCGCCTGAACCTCTCGACCGCCTCGGCCTCGTCCACGTCGGACATCCAGGCCGGGATGCGGATCTCGAGGGTGCCGCCGACGAGGCGGGCGCCGATGGTCTTGTGCCGGTTGGCGCTGCGTATCACCTTGACGCGCAGTGGCTGCAGGCCCGGCGGCAGCTCCGGCTCGGCTGGGCCATCCTCGCCGGGCCGCGGCTCGCAGCCGCCGTCGAACGGGCCGCCGGCGGGGGGCGGCGCGCCGTTGCTGGAGATCTGGCGGTGCTTGGCGATGGTTCTCATTCGTTTCTCCCTTCGGGCGGGGCGGGCGCGCCGCGTCGGCGCGCTCCGGCAGTTCGGTGCTGGATCGGAGTCAGTCGCAGCATCCGCGGGCTGCCGCGGACCACGACGCGGCAAGCCCCGGAGGCCATGAGGCCCGGGTGCGGGCTGACGAGGCATCCGCTTCCGAGAGCGGCGAGACGTCCGGGTCGAGGTGCGTCGGCATTCGGATCCAGACAATACGGCGAAGGCCAAGCCGGCGGCCGCACCTGCAGGACCACAGCCGCCGACCCGCAGGATAACCGCCCCCTGTGACAGCCCCGCTGCGCCGCCGACGGAACCGGCCCACCCCGGCCGAGCCGGCGCGACCTCACAGCCCGCCCGGGCCGCCGGCCGGCGAGCCGGCTAGCCGGCCTCGGTGCTCTCGTAGACGGCGATGAGGGCGGCGTTGACGATGTCGCCGGCGGAGATCCCGGCGATGGCGTGCAGATCGGCGATCGTGCCGGACTCCCCGAAGCGATCCACCCCCAGCGGGATGTGCCGCGATCCCACCGCCGCGCCCAGCCAGGCGAGGGCATGGCTGGCGGCGTCGTGCACGCTGACGACGGGGCGGTGGCGCTCCTCGGGAGGGATCAGCTGGTGCATCCGGCTGGGGCGGCGCACCACGGTGGCCGCCGCGGCGGCGGCCCGGTAGGTGCCCTGCCAGCTGCGGTAGACCAGGTCGGGGCTCGTGAGGTGCACGACGGCGGCGTCCACCCCCTCTTCGCCGAGGGCGTCCGCTGCGGCCAGGGCCTCGGGAGCCATCACCCCGGTGGTGACGATGGTAACGCCGGGGCGGTCGGTCAGCGGCGCTGGACGCAACTGGTAGCCGCCCGACAGCACCTGCCGGCGCAGTTCGTCGGTGCCGAGCCGCTCGGCGGCGGCGGCGAACGGCGCCTGGTCCAGCGGCCGGGTGCTGAGGCGGAAGTAGGCGCTCTCGCCGTCGGGGCGGCTGAGGCCGTCCAGGGCGGCGCACAGCAGCCAGTCCACCTCGGTGGCGTAGGCGGGCTCGAAGTAGGTGAGCGCCGGCAGCTCGGCCCCCACGCCGGCGGTGACCGTGGACTGGTGGGCGCCGCCCTCGGGGGCCAGGGTGATGCCCGACGGTGTGCCGGCCACCACGAAGCGTGCGTCGTTGTAGAGGGAGTAGATGAAGGCGTCGAGGCCCCGCAGCACGAACGGGTCGTACACGGTGCCCACCGGCAGCAGGTGCTGGCCGTGGTGGTCGTGCGACAGGCCGAGCTGGCCCAGCAGCATGAACATGTTCATCTCCGAGAGGCCCAACTCGATGTGCCGGCCGTCCGGCGAGGGCGCCCAGCGCAGAATCCGCTCGGCGCCGCCGTGGTCGTCGCGGGGCTCGTGCCAGTAGACGCCCGCCTTGTTCACCCAGCCGCCCAGGTTGGTGGAGATCGACACGTCGGGGGCGGTGGTCACGATCCGCTCGCCCACCTCGGGCACGTCCGCCAGGCGGGTGAGGGTGCGCCCGAAGGCCTCCTGGCTGGAGACCTTGCCGCGCACCGTCGGCGGGCCTGCCACCTCGGGCACGCCCAGGCTGGGCCGCAGCTTCGGCGGCGGGTTGTTGATGTCCGAGCCGACCGAGGCGCACAGCCGCCCCTCGGCACTGTCGGGGTCGAAGCGGTCGAACTCGGTGGCTTCGGTGAGCCCCATCTCGTCGCGCAGGGCGTCGATCTCGGTGGGGCTCAACAGCACGGCGTGGTTCAGCGGGTCGCCCGCCATGGGCAGCCCCCAGCCCTTGATGGTGTAGGCGAACACCACGCTGGGGCGGTCGGATTCGATGTCGCAGGCCTTGAAGCAGTCGATGAGCTGGCCGAGGTCGTGGCCGCCCAGGTCGGTGACGTGGGCGAAGAGCTCGTCGTCGTCGAAGTTGTCGGTGAGGCGGCGCACCGCGGCGTCGGCTCCGTCGAGGAACTTGCGGCGCCGCTCGGCGCCCCGGAAGGTGAACAGCGCCTGGTAGGCCTCGTTGGACATGCCGTCGATGTGAGCCCGCAGGGCGTCGCCGCCCGGCTCGGAGAACAGCCGGCGCAGGCGCGACCCGTACTTGGCCTCGGCCACGTGCCAGCCGGCGTGGCTGAAGAAGCTCTTGAGGCGGATGGCGGCGATGTCGGGGATCACCCGGTCGAGGCTCTGGCGGTTGAGGTCCACCACCATCGTGAAGTTGCCGAGCCCGTGGGTGACCGGATCGGCGATGGCCTCCCACACGTTGCCCTCGTCGAGTTCGGCGTCGCCGACAGTGGCGATGAAGCGCGCCGGGGGCGAGGGTTCGAAGTGGGCGTCGGTGTAGCGGCGCACCAGGGCCGAGAACAGCGGCGCCACCGCCCCCAGGCCCACCGACCCGGTGGAGAAGTCGGCCACGTCGGGGTCCTTGGTGCGGGAGGGATAGGCCTGCAGGCCGCCCCGCTTGCGCAGCGTCGTGAGGTACGAGCGGTCCAACTCCCCGGTGAGGTACTTGATGGCGTGGTACACGGGCGAGGCGTGCGGCTTGATGGCCACCTTGTCGTTGCCGTCGATGTGGGCGAACCACAGCGCCGTCATGATCGACACCATCGAGGCGCAGGAGGCCTGATGCCCCCCGACCTTGATCTCGAGGCCCTCCCGGCGGTTGGCCACATCCACGATGCGAGTCGCCAACCACAGCAACCGCCGCTGGACACCGTCGAGAACATCCAGATCAGGAACCGGCCGGGCCGGCGCCGCCTTGACGATCGGCTCCCCCAACACGCTCCGATCCTACGCGCCACCTCCGAGGGGTCCAAGAACCGGATTCGGCGGGACACCATCCGCGGCAAAGGCCCCCTCGCTCTGGCGGCACACCCGCACCCCGCGCTCGCCACGGCACGTTTGCCCCGGAGCAATAGCGATCAGCCTCAAGGATCATCCCCAAGCCCGTCGCGCTGTCACGGATGTGTTCGGCCAGCACCTCGCCCGGCGCACTGCGGAAATAAGCTATCGCTTCTACAACTTCTGACTTATAATCTTGACGTGCGGGAAGTCGAGTACACCGACGAATTCGGCGAATGGTGGGATGGCTTGACCCCCGAGCAGAAGGACTCCTCGACGATGAGCCCTAACACCCAAGGAGGCCACCCCCATGCCTACTGCCAAGCCCTATCAGGAGCTTCATGACCGGATCGCCGCGCGGCCCGGCGCCGCCGAGCGGCTCACGGCACTTCGTCTAGACACCCTCGCGGAGATCGGCCTGTACGAACTGCGCCGCGCCCTGGAACGCTCCCAGACCGACCTCGCCGCCGAGTTGGGCATCAGTCAACCGGCCGTCTCACAACTCGAACGCGGCGACGACGTGAAGGTGTCGACCCTGCGTAGCTACGTCGACAGCCTCGGCGCCCGACTCCAGATCCTCGCCATCTTCGACGACGGCGAAGCGGAAACCGCCATCCCCATCCGGATCGGAGCCGGCGCCTGGCAGATCAGACAGCTGACCACGCGAAACCCGGCGCACACCTGACCCTTCAGGAAAGCCGGGACGGTTCAGTCCGTCGGAAGTCCGTCGATCGTGTGTGCCCGGTTTATGGGCGCCACGTGGTAGCTCTGTGCCATGAGCGGGAAGCCTGCTGATGGGGAACGGGGCGCGGTCCGGGGCTACCTGTGGCAGTACGACCATGCGGCGGCGCATGTCTACGATGCTCTGCGTTCCGACAGTCTCCGACTGTTGCGTTTGGCGGATCCCACTGCCGGTCAGGTTGACGATCTTGTGCTGATCCGTAGCGGTCGGGCCGACGCTTACCAGTTCAAGAGTGCTGAGTATCCCGGCAACCTGACGTTCAACCGACTGGTCAAGCCTCAGCGGAAGCGGGGCGGAGACGAGGGACCTTCGCTGGCCAGGGGGCTCGCCGATGGTTGGCAGAAGCTACGGCAGCGATGGCCCGACATTCATGTGCATCTCGTCACGCAACAGCAGGCGTCGGTTTCCGATCGGCCGGGCGACGGTTCGGATGGCAGCCCGAGACACTTCGCCGCGTTCTTGTGTCAGGTGCTCGCGCCCATCCGCGAGGGGGAGATTGCTCTCGCCGATGTGGACCCCAGTTGGCAGCAGGCGCTGCAAGGTCTTCGCGAGGCGTGCAAACTGACTGAAGAAGACTTCGCGTCGTTCCTCGAGTCGTTGCATATCGATGTTCGGGCCCGATCGCCTCTGCCCCCCGAGCCCTCCCAGCGCCGCTCCGACATTGAGTCCCTGTCGAGCGCTCTGCATCGGTCAGTCGGCGAGGCTGCTGGTGTCGTCGAATTCGATGCGGACGGTGTTCTTGAACTGATGGGCTGGTTGGAGCGAGTGCGCCTCCGCAGCCGCCACGAGTTCCCGGTCGACCTCGACACGTACGCTCCGCTCTCGAGCGCCGTGGTTGCGCTCCAGGAAGTGCTTGCTCAGCAGTCGAGTGGTTACGTCGCGGTCGTTGGTCCGCCGGGTGCGGGCAAGTCAACCCTGCTGAGCCAGGTGTTCACGGGTTCGCCGGACCGGGTTGTCCGCTACTACGCCTACGTTCCCCGGAGAGCGCCGGCAAGGTCGGCGATGACGGCGGATGCATTCTTGCAGGATGTGGTGTTGATGCTGGACCGCAGCGGGCTCAGGGCGAGTGATCACCTACTGCCCAGAGGCGACCTTAATGCTCTGCGGCAATCGCTTGCCGACCGCCTCGATGTCGGTGGAGTTGAGTTCGCGAGCACCGGCTGTCGGACAATCGTTGTGGTGGACGGGCTCGATCACGTTGGCCGCGAGCTTCCGGACGCCAGCGGGTTGCTCGGCGAACTCCCTGAACCAGAGGAGCTGCCTGCGGGAGTGTTGTTCGTCGTCGGCAGTCGGACGCTGGAACCGCTCAGCTCACACGTACGAACTCAGGTCGAGGAGGGTGAGGCGATCATCGATCTTCGAGACCACCGCCTGCCGCGTGCTTCGATCCTGGGAATCTGTTCCCGCGCCTCGGTGACAGCGCGCCTTCCTCAACAGGTGCACGAACGTATAGCCGACCTCAGCGACGGGCACCCTCTTTCTGTTGGCTATCTGCTCAACCTCTTGAGCACTACCTCCGCCGAGTCCGCTGAGTCCGTCCTTGCCGCCGCTCCGGCCTACAGGGGGGATCTGGCGGCCAACTATCGCGCTGTCTCGGACGAGGTGAGCGAGGACGACGAGATCGTCGAGGTGCTGGCGGTGTGTTCGAGGCTGCGGGTTGGCTTCAGGACCGAGTGGCTTCGCACGTGGACCTCCGAGCGCACCGTGCGGCTGTTCCGAGACAGGTTGCAGTACCTGTTCCGCCGGCAGGTCGATGACTGGCACTTCTTTCATGATTCCTTCCGACAGTTCGCCGCGGACCGAACCGCACGTGGCGACGGCGGGCAACCCGACGACGCCGAAGACGCCCTATCACACCGACGCGTCGCCGAGTTGTGCGCAGGATCCGACGACCTGGCGATTGCCGCTGAAGAGCTGCACCACCGATCTCGCGCTGGTCAACATGACGCGGTGCTCCGTTTGGCAGACCCGGCGGTGTTCCGCGAGCAGTACTGCAGGCTGCGTTCTCCCGAGCTGATCCGCAGCGACATCGAGACAGCGCTCGGGATCGCTGCCAACCGTGCCGATGTGATCGTTGTGCTCAAGCTGATACTCGCGCTGGCAGAGGCGACCGAGCGGGATCTCATACTTGAACGAGTTGACCTGCCCGGGCTGTTGTTTGATGTTGGCCTGATCAAGAAGGCTGTCGCCTACTGCGATGACAACCCGAGAGTCCCACTCGCCCACGCGTACGGCCTCGCCGCGCGGCTCGCCGACGCCGAAGATCCCGCGGGCCGGCGACTGTTCGACCTGCTCGACCCCGCAGGTATCAGAGGGCCGATGCCGGCGCATCGGTCGCAGGATGACCTCGACATCGTTACGGCCTGGGCAGCAGCGGCGAGTCGCTGCCGAACGCCGGAACAGGTGATCACTGCTGCGCGCCAACTCGTTGACGAACATTCGATCGGTGATGCCCCCGAGAGCGAACACAACTCTGATATCGCCAGCCGCTGGTGGAGCCGCTACCAGCGAGTGATGCGAGCGTTGATCGACGCGGCGATATCGCACGGCGACGAGGAGACGCTGGCAACAATCGCTGATGTTGTCGCCGATCAAATCGCTACCCACGCCACAGGGGGAAGTCCAGACGATGACGATGTGGCGCGCACTCGCAGTCACATGCAGGCTGTTCTGGCTGACGTGCAGATTCGTTCCCTCTCGGCGCTCCTGAGACTCTCCAAGAGCGCCGGGGACCGGGCCCGTCACCTCGCCGTGATGCAAGATCAGCTGGCCACGCCGCTGTTCCCTGAAACGATGCTCTACCTCGCAGAGCGGTTCGCAGCCAACGGCGTGAGGGGCGATGCAAGACGCCTGCTCGAAGCGACCCAGTATTCGGGACCACTAACCGTGGAGATCCTCACCAGTGGAGGCGCCGAGAAGGCGATCGAATGTGCCTTCCGATACTGGAGGCTCCGTCATCTCCTCGCGAATGCGGGAGAGACTTTCCCGGAGTTGATCGCGGCAGATCCGAGTATCCCCGCGGAGAGCGATCCGGGTGCCGAGACCGCAGTGCATTGCGACACGGACGCTGGAGTTCGCGCGGCTCGAATCGACTTCGCAGTCAGAGCTCTGGCCGAGATCGATGCCACCAGGAAATCGGGTAACCCAATGCCTGCACCGGATGTATGGACCACCCTCGTGCGGATTATCCACGGCCTCAGGAGGCCCTCCGGAGACACAGAGTCTGCATTCGTGCCCCTGTTCCACCATAAGTCGACGGTGATGGCGATCATGCTGAACGTCGCTTCCAGGCATGGCGAAGATCTTCTGGAACGCCTGTGCGACCTGCTGGCGGACCGGTTTAGCGAGGAGCCAGGCAGCTGGCCACTTTATCTACGGCTCGATATCACAAATCGCCTGGCAGCAATCGGGGCAATCCCCTCATTTCACTACAACGTCCTCGAGGCCGTTGAAGCCGCCGCCGCTACCTACGACGCCGAATCGCGGCTGGAGACCATCTCAGAAGTTGCCCGTGGCTATGCACACGCCCGACAGATCCAGAGATCTCAAGACCTCGCTCTGGGGTTGATCCCGATGGCTTTCGGGGTCGCATATCGGAGTGACTACCTGTTCCACGGCTGGGTGCCGTGGCTCGGCCAAGCACTCGCAGAGCCTGGCGGAGCACGATTCGTCGACGATGCCGCGTGGCTGGCCCGCCTGCTCAAGGCGGCGGCCCCTATGTCCGAGGGGAAGTACCCGTCTGGATCCGTTGATCTCCCCACAGCAGTCGCTCCCGCCGCGCCCGTATTCGCGGTGCGACTCTTCGAATACTTGGTTCGCCATGGGGTGGTTTCACATAGCGACGCACTCGCGAACTTGCTCGGTGCTCTGGTCTCACACCCCGAGACGGGGATCACGGCGCTCGACGTGGCCGCAGACATCGCCGCGGAGATTCTCGCTCCAGTTGCGAGTGACGCGTACCCAGATCTTGCGATATCGGTGGTTGCCGCAGCCGAACGGACTGGCGGAGTCAGCCACGCCGAGGATTTGGCCGAATCTGTCGCGCGCCGCATCGACAAGTACGCGCTGCGACCATCGCGGGCGCAATGGCGACAAGGTCTCGGCGTCGCACGCAGAGACGCCGAGCGAGACCAAACAGCCCAGCCGGCATCCACCCCTTCACGAGACTGGAGTACCGATGAACTGGTGTTGTCCGACGGCGAGAGGATCGCACGCAACGAGGTCGCCGCACGAATCCGAACCGTCGAGGACATCGTCCTTCTCCGCCAGCGCCAAGCAGCCGACCCGTCCTTCTCGTGGGCTTCACTGGTCAAGCAACTGTCGCTAACGGATGAAGACCGACGAGCTCTCGCAAACGCATTCTGCAGTTGGTCTCACCGCGATGTGGAAGTGCTGGTGTGTCTCGCAGACTCGGCGGAGGCCAACGGCGACCCCTCCACGGCGCTCCGACTGGCCTCAAGCATCTTGAGCCACCCGCCCATCGATGACTGGTCATCCAGTCACCGCCCGTCCCGGCTTCGTGCAGCGGCGATCGCCGTACGTCTTGGAGGACCAGACGACCGGACGGCAGCATGTCGGGACGTCGCACGTTACGCGACCTCAGAGCACTGGGTGCCCACAATCATGCTGCGGGATCTCGATGACACTATGTCCGCCCTCGCCCCTGATATCGCTGCAGCAAACACATGGCCAGCAATCCGATCGCACCTCGAAGGGGTCGCAGCAACGCTCGACCTAGGCGCCAAGGAAGATCTCGCAGATCACGGTTGTCGCTGGTGGCTCCCAGATCCGACTGGACCTCCGCGGGCCACCAGCGAGGATGTATCGCCCGCGACCGCGATCGCAGAACTCGCTGTCGGACACATTTCTCATCCCACATGGCCGGTCCGAGATGGCGCCATCAGAGTTGTCGCTCGCGCCCTCACAGCAGGCAACGTTCACGTCGCCGAGGCGCTCGCGCGGTTCGCCGAGGCGGCCACAACACACGACACCTTAGAATCCGCGGGTCGATGCCTCGCAACAGCAAGAACCCTCACCGGCTTCGTCACGCCGGACGCACTTCAACCGCTCAA
This sequence comes from bacterium, assembly GCA_026713745.1. GTDB lineage: Bacteria > Actinomycetota > Acidimicrobiia > Acidimicrobiales > CATQHL01 > VXNF01. Next base: position 6,659 of record JAPONU010000197.1, on the reverse strand, counting down.
CGAGACCTTGGCCAACCACCCGAGCCAAGTACTCCGCGATCTCGCATCCGAACCACCGTCGAGGCCGCGCAGACCGCTGCGGCAGGCATACAACCTCGCCCTGCCGCAGCCGACGGCCTACACAATCGGCCCTCGCGTGCAGTCCCTAGCCCCACACGTTGAGCAATACAAACTCCTCTCACAGTACTCGGGAGTCGACATTGAGGCGCTCCTCGGCGTCGCCTCCGAATACGCTTCGCAAGCACTCGCGAGTCTCCCAACTCAGGACTCGATAGACGATGCCCTGGACTCAGCGGGCATGAGGCACACGCTCCCCACCACGCCGGTCGCGGCATCACGGGAAGCATTCGGCAAAGTCCTCGCGGACCTGCAAGACGCAGGCCTCTTTGATGATGCGCCCCCGCGGGTGCGTCGCGCCATGCGGACCATCGACGTCGACGCATTAGTCCGAACTCCAAGCGTCCGCCCGAGTCTCGTGCCCGCGCCGCCTAACCCCGACCAGATCGACACGGTTGATCAGTGGCTCGCCGAAACCGCAAACCGACTTGACCAGCACGTACATGCGGCCAGTGCCGACGGACGGACTCTCATCGCAGCGATCAGCAGGTTCACAGTGTGGAATCCACCCCGCTTGGAGGAGGAACTCCGCCTCGCCCCCACCATCGGAACAGGACCCGATCGAAACCTCTTTACTCTCCGCGACTACGCGACCCTCCGCGACGCGTCAGCCGAAACCAATCTCCGAATCCCTGACCCCGGTGAGCCGCTCGTCATTGAGAACCGATCATGGACGTTTCATCAGATGGGCGCCGAGTGGCTCGCATTCCGTCCAGACTTTGCAGCAGCAATGGGGTGGATGCCAGATCCATCCCAGCCATGTCGCTGGTTCACGAGCCGAGGCGACCTAGCTGCGGAGACCATCTGGTGGGTAGACGGATCGCGGCATCACGGCAACCTGGGAGTCACGTCTGCTACAGCAGATGGACACGCCGTCGTCCTCACCCCCGAAGGACTCGTCGACGTGACGAACACCTTCGGAGCGATTACGACGTTCTTCCACATGACCCGGGACACCGCAGACCCGAGCGATGGGATCGAGCCGATCAAAGCGACTCGCGAACGCAACCTCGCGACGGCCATGGGATGAGCCGTTTGGGCCCCCCGGCCTCGCCCAAGCGAGGTTGGCCAGTCGCCTACGACCGCGAAGCAGACGCGAATGTGCCCAGGGGGAGCGACTGCTGGCTCTCACAGCTCGTTGGGGCGAGCTGTTTGATCCCTCACTGTTTCACGCAGGCTGAGGCGTGCCACGAGTCCAGCGCGCTGTTGGTAAAGGGGCGCTTCGGACCCGTTAGGGGCGAGCGGTCAGCCGCTCGGCCTGGAGTGCCAGCACTCGTAGGGAACCGTGGCCGCCTCACGTTCGCGGCCAGCGCTAGTCGGCCGGTCGACCCTGCCGGTGCTCACCAGAATCCCTGCGGGGGTCAGCGGTCCCGCCGAGATTCGCTCGTCGTCGCCGGAGTTCCCCGCGCGACCCGCTCCAGGACTCGCCATTCTGGGCCGCTCGGTCGGGGCGGTAGACGATCGGGGGAGGCTGTGGGGCTAGCCTGCGCGGATGGCGGAGCGGGCAACGGTCTGAGGCGGACGCGTCGATGAGCATCACGAACAGCGCCACCACCGGCTACGAGGTCGAGCTTTGGGAGATGGCCGACGCGCTACGCGGCAACATGGACGCCGCGGAGTACAAGCACGTCGTCCTCGGCCTCATCTTCCTCAAGTACGTCTCCGACGCCTTCGAGGAGACCCACGCCCAGCTGGAGGCCGAACGGGACGACGGCGCCGATCCCGAGCATCCCGACGAGTATCGGGCCCGGAATATCCTCTGGGTACCGCGCGAGGCGCGTTGGAGCCGCCTCCAGGCGCAGGCCCGCCAACCCACCATCGGTCAGACGGTCGACGACGCCATGGACGCCGTCGAGGAGGCGAACCCAGCGCTCGAGGACGTGCTGCCGAAGAACTACGCCATGCCCGCTCTCGACAAGCAGCGCCTTGGCCGGTTGATCGACGTCATCAGCAACATCACCGTGGGGGACGCCGCGGCCCGCTCGCGGGACGTGCTGGGTCGCGTCTACGAGTACTTCCTGTCCCGTTTCGCCGGCGCCGAGGGCAAGCGCGGCGGGGAGTTCTACACGCCGCGCTGCGTGGTGCGCCTGCTGGTGGAGATGCTGGAGCCCTACGAGGGGCGCGTCTACGACCCGTGCTGCGGATCCTCGGGCATGTTCGTGCAGTCCCTGGAGTTCATCGGTGCCCATACCTCGGGCAACGGCAACGGCGGGGCGGCCGCCGCCCCGATCTCGATCTACGGCCAGGAGTCCAACTACACCACGTGGCGGCTGGCCAGGATGAACTTGGCGATCCGGGGCATCGAGGGCCAGATCGCCCACGGTGACACTTTCCGGAACGATCGCCATCCCGACCTCCGGGCCGACTACATCCTCGCCAACCCTCCGTTCAACGTCTCGGACTGGGGAGGCGCACAACTCGCCGACGACCGGCGCTGGCGGTTCGGGGTCCCGCCCAAGGGCAACGCCAACTTCGCCTGGGTGCAGCACATCGTCCACCACCTCGCACCGACCGGCACAGCCGGTTTCGTCCTCGCCAACGGCTCCATGTCCTCGGCGCGCTCCGGCGAGGGAGAGATCCGTGAAGGGCTGGTGGAGGCCGATCTGGTGGACTGCATGGTCGCCCTGCCGGGCCAGCTCTTCTACTCCACGCAGATCCCGGCCTGCCTCTGGTTCGTCGCCCGCGACCGCAGCGACAGTGGATTTCGCGACCGCCGCGGCGAGTTGCTGTTCATCGACGCTCGCCGCTTGGGCAGCATGGTCGACCGCACCCACCGCGAACTGACCGACGAGGACATCGCCCGCATCGCCGGCACCTACCACGCCTGGCGGGGCGAGGAGGGCGCCGGCACGTACAACGACGTCCCCGGGTTCTGCAAGTCGGCCGGCATCGATGAGGTGCGCCGCCACGGCCACGTGCTCACCCCCGGCCGCTACGTCGGCGCCGAGCCCGCCGAGGACGACGGCGAGCCGTTCGCCGAGAAGATGGCCCGTCTCAGCGCCCAGTGGCGCGAGCAACAGGCCGAGGCCGCCCGCCTCGACGCCGCCATCGAGGAGAACCTCCGATCGCTGGGGTTCGGCTGATGGGCAGTGCAGTAGACAACCGGTGATAACGGATCCGGTTCTGGACCTGCGGGAATCAGGCTGTGCCGAAAGTCCGGGAGCCTGAGCGCCTACTGCGGCGCGACGGGTGGAGGCTGGTTCGAACCAGAGGAAGTCATCGCCAGTACCGGCACCCGCACAAACCGGGCACGGTCACCGTCGCCGGCAAGCCCAGTGACGACCTGCCGCCCGGAACTTGGGCGAGTATCATGAGGCAGTCCGGGGTGGAGGAGTAGCAAGCAGCTGTGGAGTACACCGTTGTCATCGAGCGGGCACCGCAGAACTACGCCGCCTGGGTGCCCGATCTCCCCGGGTGCGTGGCCACGGCCGGCAGCCGGGAAGAGTTGTTGGATGAGATCCGAGAGGCCATCGGCATTCACGTGGCGAGCCTGCGCGAACACGGCGAGCCGGTCCCGGAACCTCGCAGCACCGCCGCCGTCGTGGAAGTCGCCGCAGCCCCCGTTGCGTAGGCAGCCGCGTACCACCGAGCGCCCCTCACACGGCGGCGAACCGTTCGCCGACAAGATGGCCCGCCTCACCGCCCAGTGGCGCGAGCAACAGGCCGAGTCCTCCCGCCTCGACGCCGCCATCGATGTGAACCTCCCGATTCCTGACTCCGGGGACTGAACCATGCGCCTGAACACCGACCATTTGCGCCGCTGTATCGACAGACTGGAGAAGTCGTTCTACACGCTGAACGACGACACGCAACCCGACTGGCTACTCGACGCCATGCGCACAGCCTGCGTCAAGTACTTCGAGTTGATCCTGGAGCAGAGCGGCAGGCTGTTGCGCAAGCGACTCCGTCCCTGGCTCGCCAGCAATCGCCAAGCCGACAGACTGACCTTCCGCGATGTATTCCGTCATGCCGCCAAGCACGGACTGCTCACCGCGGATGCCTCCGAGCGCTGGCTGGAGTATCGGGACAACCGCAACGACACCGCTCACAACTACGGCGAGGACTTCGCCGAGACGACCTTGACGTTGTTGTCGACGTTCATCACCGACGCAAGGGTTCTGGCCGACGTGATCGAGGCCCCCGACGATGAGTAACGACTTACATCTCTTGCCGCGGCACCGGGCCAAGCTCGATGCCCTGCTCCAAGAGCACCTGCCCGACGTGGAGGTGTGGGCCTACGGCAGCCGCGTGACCGGCGAGAGCCACGACGGGAGCGATCTAGATCTCGTACTCCGAGGCCCGAATTGCGAAGAGATCGATATTGGCCGACTCGGCGACTTCAACGAAGCCGTCGAGATGTCCACCATTCCGTTCATCGTCGAAGCCCGTGACTGGGCCCGCCTGCCGGAGAGCTTCCACGACTCGATCCTGCCGGAATACGTAGTTCTGCGCGAGGGATTTGCGCCGAGAAGATCCGACAAACTCAATGAGATGATGCTGGGTGATGTATGTACGAAGATTGGCAGCGGCGCAACGCCCCGCGGCGGCAAGGAAGCGTATGTGCGAAACGGGACCTACGCGCTTATCCGGAGCCAAAATATTCATAACACAGGGTTCTCCCACGATGGCTTGGCATTCATCAGCCAAGAGCAGGCTGAAGCCCTCCAAAACGTCGAAGTCCTACGCAATGATGTGCTGCTGAATATCACCGGGGACTCCGTTGCACGAGTGTGCCAAGCCGATCCGCAATTCCTACCGGCTCGCGTAAACCAGCACGTAGCAATCGTCCGGCCGGACCCCAGCAAATTAGATCCGGAATACCTTCGGTACTACTTGGCCTCGCCGGAGGGTCAGTCGACACTCTTGAATTGGGCGAGTTCGGGCGGCACGCGGAATGCGCTGACCAAGCGCATGATCGAGTCGCTTGTCGTACAGGCACCGGCAGATTTGAGTGAGCAGCGGGCTATTGCCCGGGTCCTCGGTGCGCTGGATGACAAGATCGAACTCAACCGGTGCATGACTGAAACACTCGAGGAGATGGCGCGGGCGCTGTTTCGGTCGTGGTTCGTGGACTTCGACCCGGTTCGCACCAAGGCTGAGGGCCAACCGTCGGGCCTCTCGTCCGACCTCGACGCCCTGTTTCCCGACTCCTTCGAACCATCCGAACTCGGTGATATCCCGGCGGGCTGGGAAGCGGACGAGTTGGGAAAGATTGTCGAACAACACCGACATTCCGAGAATCCATTTGACTCGCCGGGCACCCTCTTCGACCACTACAGCATTCCTGCCTACGATGTGGCCCAGACTCCCAGGAAAGAATTGGGCGAGAGCATCAAGAGCGCGAAACTCCGCGTACTACCCGGAACGATTCTGTTGTCACGACTCAATCCTGAGATCGAACGAGTCTGGTTGACCGATGTGACACCGGGAGATCGGGCTGTCTGTTCAACCGAGTTCATGGTATTGGAGTCGAGACAATCTATTGATCGCACCTATACCTACTGTCTCACGCGTTCCCCGTCGTTCCGGCGCCAGATCGAGTCGCTAGTCACTGGCACATCCAAGAGTCACCAACGCGCAAGAGCCGAAGCCGTCCTCTCGCTGCCCGTCCTCATCCCTCCCGCACCGATAGTTCATCGTTTTGGTGAGCAGGTATCGGAAGCCTTGACCAGAACGCTCCACTGCCGTAGAGCGATGAAGACCCTCGCCGGTCTGCGGGACGCTCTGCTTCCCAAACTGCTCTCCGGTGAGTTGCGGGTGAGGGGCGCAGAGCAGCCTCCAGCGCCAACACCGGTGTGACCGCGCTCACGGAAGCCGACGTCGAACAGGCGGCGCTGGACTGGCTGGCGGGTCTCGGCTGGGCGACTGCGCACGGGCCGGACATCGGTCCCGACGGTGGGCAGCCAGAACGAGTCGGCTACGGAGCCGTCGTGCTCGAGCGTCGACTCCGGGACGCTCTGGCGCGGCTCAACCCGTCGCTGCCCAACGAGGCGCTGGAGGATGCGTTCCGCAGGCTGACCCGGCCGGAGGGTTCGACTCTCGCGGCCCGCAACCGGGCCTTCCACCGGATGTTGACCGAAGGCGTTGTGGTTGGATATCGAGCCGCGGGCGGCGCGATGCGGGGGGAGCAGGTGAGCGTCATCGACTTCGAGGATCCGACGGCGAACGACTGGTTGGCCGTCAACCAGTTCACCGTCAGCGAGCACGAGCACACGCGGCGGCCCGACATCGTGCTGTTCGTGAACGGACTGCCGCTGGGTGTTATCGAATTGAAAAGCCCGGCGGACGAGGAAGCCGACGTGTGGGCCGCGTGGCGGCAGCTCCAGACCTACAAGGCCGAACTGCCGACGGTGTTCGCGATGAACGAGTTGCTCGTCGTCTCCGATGGGCTCGAGGCCCGCCTCGGGACTCTCACGGCGGGGCGGGAGTGGTTCAAGCCTTGGCGCACGATCTCGGGCGAGGACTTGGCCGACCCGAGCCTCACCGGTCTGCAAGTGCTGCTGGAGGGCGTTTGCGATCCCGAGCGGCTGCTGGCCCTGATT
>JAPONU010000196.1 GCA_026713745.1 bacterium | reverse complement strand
CCACATCACCAATATCCACGTCCACACGCCCGGCGGCAGGACACGGAGCACATGAACGAGTCGACGTTCGCCAAGGAACAATGTCTTGCGTTGCTGAGGGACGTTCATGACGAACTGCCGCCCGGCACGACGACGCGCATCAGAGCCGCACGGCCCCGCCGCCGACGTTCCGTTCGACAGCGACAACGGTATTTGACCGCTCCCCCTCGTCCCAGCAGACCCTGCGCCCTCGGTGACGACGCGGAGGTCGATCGTGCGGCCCAGCAGTCGCGCGGTCGCCGAGACCGCGATCACGGCGCTCGCGGTCCTCCACGGCACGCCCACCAAGGCTTGACAGAAATCTTCCTGGTGGAGCCGAGATTCCCTAGCGACCTCGCGCCGTCGCTACCGCCATCGGCGAGGTGGTAACCTTTCGACATGGGTGACCCTAACGCAGCCAAGGTTCGACAGGGCGCTGAGCGTGTCGTGCCCAAGAGGGGTGACTCGCGATTGGGTCCCGAGGATCGCGCGACCCTTCTGGTACTTATCGAGGGCGACGAGTACCTCGATGAACTGGACGCGACCGGCGACACCATCCACGGCTACGACTTCGCGTAGGACGACGGCGTGTTCGTCGGCGACGAACACGCCGTGATTCGCGCCGCGGGCGGGACACTACCCGGACTGCTTGAGCACGAACCGTTGCTCACCGTGCCGAGGGCGATGGCGCGAATCCTGAGAACTTACGAACGACTTCGGCACGGAGTTGCTAGCCCCGGTGGGCAGATCAGTAGTCGCCTCAGCGTCCTCACGCCTTTGGCGCTGAAGGCAATCCTCGATCCCGAGCCGGACGTATTCCGCGTGCTCACCGACGAAGAACTCAGGCCGAGCACCGAGGCCGTCACAGCCGAGGCGGCCGACAAGGGCATCCCACTGACGCCGATTGCCGCAGAACTGGCAGCCGCCGCTCGAGAGTTCGACTCGGAGATCTGGCTTGGGCACGACAGAAACCTGCCTCGGTGGGCACTTCATAGCGACACCAGCCTCTCTGGCGTCAGATGGCGCCGGCTCAGTGACCTCATAGTGCCCGACAATGTAGAGTCCTCCAACTGAGCATTTGATACTGTTCCGTAACACCGGCTCGGTGCTACGGAACAGTACCAAAGCGGCCGCGTATGCGAGCCGTAACGCAGCAGGGCGAACGATTTCGACACCCTCGGGCTCCCCGACTGCACCTGGCTGTTGGGATTTGGCTCCGAGCCGCAGTTCTGAGTTGGGCCGGGCCGTCCCTGCGGGTGTGGTTCCCCTACCTGCCCCGGTGGTGCTGCTGCAACAGGCGCATGCGCCGCAGCGCTCAGATGATCGCCCGCGTGATGGTCGCGCTCGCCCGCGACTGCCTGTCGTGGTGCGACACCCCATTGAGGGGCGGCCATGTGCACGACTGGCTCGATCGGCGCCCGCCGGCGCCGCGAGGTCGCGAGATCGCCTCACCGCCCGGCGAGAGCGCGGACGTGGTGTCGGCGCCGGACCGTCGTGTCCGGCGCCGGTAGCATCAACGCATGGTCGGTGTCGCTGCGTCGCCGCCTGCGGCTGGATCGGAGGTGCGCCGGTGGCCTGTGCCGGGCCCCGTCGCCTCCGCCGGTGACCCGACCGCGAACTGGT
>JAPONU010000195.1 GCA_026713745.1 bacterium | reverse complement strand
CGGCGCCGGCCGCCGGAATCGGCGGCGTGCGCACGCCGCCCTCCATTGAAGGCGCCAGATGGGAGCGGCCCGGGCTATCGTGGCTGCGGAACGGGCGGGGGCGGCGCCCCCCCCCCCCCCCCGACCCCCCCACAAACGCCGGGCCCCAGCTCATTGTGCGTCTTAAAGGGGGGGCGGGGGGCCCTCGCCGCCGATTGGCTCCCTCAGATTAGGGGCTTTGACCAGGGAATACTCGCTGTGCTACGAGAGGTCGCCGAGAGGCGCGCCCGGCAATGCTTAGTTTCTAAGGATCTCGTGCCCAAACTCCCAGGCCACAGCCTGTTTCGAGGGCTGCTCAGGACACTAGCAGTCACCGGACCCCTCGCACCCATCAGACGATCACCGCCTCACCGGACGGCAGCATCGGCTGGACACCCATGAAGGTGAAGCATTCTTCACCCCGTGTCCGGGCAGGCCCCAAGTCAACGATCACTACACTGTCCTCGTTGTTGTGGATAATCTCGGCGAGATCCTGTTGCATGTCCACTCGTTCAACACTATCCAGATCGCACACGAATACAGAATACTGGAGAGGGTCACCGTAGCTGCACATCACTTTGTGAACATTCCGGAGCCGTTTCGGCTCGCAGATGTCATATCCAACCAAGTACCGCTGTCGCGCCATCTTCCACTCCTCCGTTACGAATCGCTAACGTGTCACAAACGGCCTGTAGCAAGGGATCTCACCCAACAACATCGCTGCCAGCAGTCGGGCTTGGACCTCGATCACGCGGCGATAGGTGATCCGATATCCGAACTCGGGATGCTCCACCTCCACCTGGAGTCGGCGCTCGTATGCCCTGAACACCTTCTTGCGCCCTTCGGAAGTCAGACTGACACCTCCGGCTCGCACAGTGAAGTGGCTCGGTTTGATTTCACCATTGTTTATCAGTGTGAGCACTGTTGAGTCTGCCACGAGAGGCCTGAACTCCTCCGCAAGGTCGAGCGCGAGTGCCGGACGACCGAATCTGGGTCGGTGGAAGAAACCCAAGTACGGATCGAATCCGACTGCAAAGGTGGCCGCCGTCACCTCCTTGGTCAGGAGCGAGTAGAGAAATGAAAGCAAACAGTTCACCGCATCTCTCGGCGGCCTACGATTCCTCCCTTGGAAGCTGAACTCTCGACCTGGCATTGCTTCCGGCGCGTTCAACATGTTCGGCAGATTCATGAAATAATCTCTTGCCGCTGCACCCTCGATTCCTAGGAGTTCCGGGATCGACTCCGAATCCGCGGCCTTCGATGCCAGCGATTTGAGAGACTCCAGGACTCTCTTGTCGACAGGTTGTTTCGCATTTCGACGCAACATGGTCCGGGAGTTGGTGATCTTCGCAGCAACGATCGCAGCAGCAATTCTCGCGTTTCCCTGGTACGCGTTCACCACCTGACGACGCCGCAACTCGACGTGCTTTGATGACAGGCCGGTAGCCATACCGATGAACATGCCTCCATAGTTGAACCAGCACACGGGGATGTCTCGCGTCAGCAACTCCCGTACGGCTTGCGAGGAGATCTGGACGTTCCCGAACAGGCAGAGCTGTGACACGTCGATCAGGCGCAACGACTTGGCAATATCGTCCCCTACCTTGATCTCGAGACGACCTCCTTTCTTCTTGATCCAGGCGCCCTGTTCGGTAACATAGAGTGGACGGGATTGAAGATCACGCGGCACGAGCCGTCGTGGCGAGTGCCCCGATCGCCCGGAGAGCAAATTCACTTCGTCAGGAAGGCATATACCCACGAGCGAGCACCTGGGACACTTCGGGCTGTCCACGAGGGGAGGTGGAGCCTCACTCCTCTCGGCCACCTCGCGGAGTTCTCCGAGGGCGCCGAGAGTCTCCGAGATCAGGTCGTCATCGAACTCCACATAGATCCGTCTACGGCTCTTGGCGTAGTAGATCACCCCCTCGTCGCAGTCGTATCCCTCCTCCCGTAGCAACAGTCCGGCGACACACAGTTGAGCACGATCGGTGTCCCAAGCCTGGAAGGCGATATCAGGCACGCTCCCGCGCTTGTAGTCCAATGGACGGACCTTGCCGTCGTCCCCCTCAATCAAGTCGATAACGGCGGAAAGACCCAGACGTTCCGACGACACAGCCACCGATCGAGCCTCTACGAGAAGATCGTCCTCAGGATCGGGCGCCGCGCCACCACCTCGATCCACAACCCGATGAGTGAATCTACCCGCCGCCGTATCAGCACTGTCAGCCCAAAGAACACTGACCCATTCCAGATAGAACAGCCGCGGACAATAGATGAACTCGTTGAGCATCCGGGCCGGAATCAACTCTGGCACTTCCAAGGACTCGGCTGGTTCGCCCTGCCTGTCCTGCTCCGTCGCGAGCGAATCGCCATCTGCGATATCGCCCCCGGCAATCGTTGGGGTCACCCTCAGACTGTCGCGAACTTGACGCCCGGACTCAAATCCGCGGCACGAATCCCGCTGCGACCCAAGACGGGGCTGGACCTGAGTTCAGCCCAACGGTGGCGGAATTCGGCACCTCATAGAGGATCTGCAGCGGACCAGATGATCCTGGGCGGCCCGAACGTGCCGTACCCGCCCTGGTCGGAGCGGCGGATTGTGGCTGTCATGATCTGGGTGATCCCCCACGACCCGTACCACTTGCGCTGGGTCTCGAACTTTCTCGTCCCGGCATCGGCGGTTGCGTGCGCGAGAAGCGAGTCAGCAGCTCCGCGGCCTGCCGGGCGTGACCAGAGAGGCCACGTGAAGCTGCCGCCTCGCCGCCACTCACCGGCACACCCGCGTGTCAAAGTACGGTCCCTACCTGCAAACACCGGATACCTGCTCAGGCCCAGGATGGCCAGCGCTTCGGGGCCCGGGTTCGTGAGCTTTGGATTCAACGTATTGTTCGTTGGGTCGGCGGCGGTGAGCGCGTAGGTCCGATCATCTGTCACGTCCCACATAAGCGAACTCAGCCGGCTGGAGTACCGCCACGGGCCGACGAGACCATTGACGACATCGTCTCGTGCAACGTCCTCAAGGATCTCCCGGGCGATCGAGAGGAACCGCTGTTGCCCGGCCGTGAAGTAGAGATCGGACGGCTTGGCCACGATCCCCTTGCTGCGATCGAGACTTCCCTCTGCTACCAGCGCGGTCGGCAACGAGTGCCCGACGTCCCCCGAGAGCGAATACTCAAGGTACCGCCTGATGTCCTCCGGCTTGAACTTGCCGCTATCTGACGCTTCGGCGCCGAAGCCGGGGGCCAAAGCGGGACTGACTCTCCACTGCGGGAACTTCCGCAGCGCCTGCGACACGATTCGATCCACTGTGAACTGACTCTCCACGACGGCGTGGGGCATCACATCGTCGGTCCACCAGAGCCGCGGTTGCTCCACCTCGTCGAGGAACAGGACCTGCACGCCGAGGGCTGCGAGGAAGCCGAGGGGGTTCGAGCCTTCCAGGCCGGTGAGATGTGTCTCGCCCATCATCCCGCCTCCCGCTCGCTCTGTCGATGATCGGCGAGCCGGAAGGTCGCCTCGAGCCAGGCCAAGCCGTGAGACCCGTAGCGATCGGAGAGGCGCCAGAAGCGATCCGCCGCCTCGAGCGCCAGTGGCGTCTCCGCAAGATCGGAAGAGGCCCGCATTCGGTGACCGTCATGGGTGAACCACAACTCCTGCGGGTCGTCGTCGGGGATGATCGGCGGAAGCGGTCGCGCCCAACCGTGATGGGTGGCGATCAGGTGCAGGACCAGGTCCGGATCGTGCGCCTCCTCAAGAATCCCTGGATTCGATTGCACGAGAGCGACACTCGCCATCTCGTGGCGCATGCCCTTGGGGTAACGCCACACCCGCGGAGTATCCGGCAGGGACTTGGCGAGCGGCTCGTCGAGCATTGCCTCACGGACCGGATCGCCGCCGACGAGTTGCAACTGAAACCGTCGGTCCACCTTGCCGAGATCGTGGAGTCGCCCGGCGAGTCGTAGGTCGTCGCAGAGGTCCCGTGCAAGGCCCAGCGCCTCGGCAAAGGAGGCAGCCATCTCGCCGAGACCGTCCATGTGGTCGCGGAGCGTTGTGCCGGTACCGGTATCGGAGACCGACTCGTCGGAACCGTCGAGGGTGGCCGCGTCGATGGCGGGCCGCCCACCGGACTCGACGAGAACCAGGTAGCTGTCTCCGCCGCCGTTGGCGCCGACAAGGTGCGTCCGGAAACCGGAACTCAGCCTCCGGAGCACGCGGACCTGCCAACCCGGGATGTCGGCTTCCCGATCTAGTCGCTCCTCGATCCATGCACTGATCCGATCCCGCGGAACGTCGATCTCAACCTCGCTGTCAGGAGTTGGGGCGTCATCCAGCAGCCGGGGATCGAGGCGTAGCGTCGCCCTCTTCCCGTACTCGACCTGGGCAGCGTCTCCAAGGTCGGCAACCTCGTCAACGTCGCCAGGATCCCAGTTGAGACCGCTCAATCCGCCCCGGGCCGGATCCACGACGAGCACGTCGCCAGGCCGGATCTCGCTCAAAGAGATGGATTCCGGACCGGTCTCGAACCCTCCCCACCGCACCCAGCCGTCTGCTTGCGTGACGACAGGTCCGTCGTCCTCGAAGTCTTCGGGGGCGCCGACGTCGGCGACGGGAACCTCTTTCGGATGCCGCGCCAGCCATGCCTTGACGGCCCCGACCGGCACCTGAAGGAATTCCGCCGGCCGGGGCGGAACGAGTCGCAGCACCTCCGGCGAACGATCCCAGCGCCACGCGACCGACACATCAGCGCTGTCGGGAACACCGAGCCCATGAAGGAAGGGCGCAACGTCGGGCTGGACGATCGGCTCCGGGTTGGTCTGCGCCCAAGCCTCGATGTGTGTGTCCAGGAGCAGAGGAGCCCGCTCTGGGCACGCGGACGCTTCGTCGGGGAAGTCGCCGAGATCTGCAGATCGGGGGCCGACGTCCAACGATGAGCGGTAGCCAACACGTCTCTCGAGTTCCTCCCAGGTCGCACGGACCGACTTCCCGTACACCGGATCGTCGTGCTTCGGCCCAAGGGTCGAGCGAACACCGAGGATCCACGCCTGCGCGCGAGAACCGGTCCGCTCTTCACATGTACCTCGCCGGTCGAGGCGGCCGAAACGCTGCCTAAGGCTGTCGATCGGCGCGCACTCGGTGATGAGCGCATCGAAGCTGAAGTCGGCGCCAACCTCGATGGCCTGGGTGGCAACGACGAACGTGGGGTGATCCGACGGGTCACGGGAATCAGGATCGACAAGCCGACTGATGCCGGCAATGACCTCGGCGCGATCGAGGGGCCGCATCCGTCCGGTGATCAGCCGCGAGTCGTAGCCGGCCTCGCGCACGGCGCGGTGAACCTCGCGGGCGCTGCGAACCCGGTTCACAATGATGCCGACACTGCTTGCCTGCGAGGGGATCTCCTTCTTGGCAAGTTTGGTGACGGCGGAAGGAAGTGCCTCCTCCGCGGGCTGGCGGACTCCGCCCACCTGCAACAGCACGGCGCTCTTTGACGCCTCGACGCGTTGCCTAAGGATCTCCGAGGCTGCAAGATCGGCCTCGATGAGGTTGAACCGGGTTGCCTTCGAGGCGGTGGGCGTGGCTGACATCTCCACGACTTGGAAGCGATGCGGCAACGACGACGCACGTGCGCGCTGGTTGACTGCGGAAACCGTGTCGGCAAAGGGGCGGCTGAGGTGCACCTCGTCGAGGATCACCAGACAATCGTTACCGGCAAGGCCCGCGTGGATCGGTCTCATGCCCGCACTGACTCCGTATCCACGGAACAGCAGACGCGATCCATACTGATCGACCGTCGAGACCACCACCCACGGGAGATCCGGGCGCCGTGCCCACTCGCCGTCGATGGGGATGCCACCGCGCAGGCACGCCACCCCGAGGAGTCCATCGCCCGCGCCGTCAACGGCGCCACCGACCGCGGCGAGCCGATCCTTCATCCACCGCAAGGCCGGCGTCCTCGCTCCGGCAAGTGCTGCCTGGATGGTTTCGGCGCGTTCGTATGTCTGATCCACGATGATGCGGCGGTCCACGACGAACACGACGCGCCGGGGGAACCGCTGCGGCTCAACCGCGAGTGAGAACACGGCAGTATCGAGAGCGGCGGTCTTGCCGACGCCTGTTGGCAGATCGATTACCTCCGGCCATGACCCGTTCTCGATCACCTGGTGGGTAAGTCGGACCTGCCAGGGGAACGGCTCGACGCCGTGGACGTCCCGGAAGACAGTGGAGAAGTCGAACTCACTCATCGCGACCGTCCTCGACGTGTGAGGGTTGCATGAGCCCGAGACCGATGTACCGACCGGCGCCGAGCGCCAACGGACCTTCCAGCGGCCGGTCGAACGTGACCGAGGCGTGTACGAGCCGTCGAGCGACCGGCTCACCATTGGGACCACGCTGGTGGAACGCCGGGAACATGAATGCCGGCAGCGCGCCGGCCACAAACGGATCGAGCGAGACCACGACGCCGGCCGGCTCCGGAAGCCCGACGTGGCGGCAAGAATCCGCAACAGCCTGTTCCGCGCGGCGCCAAGCTGCCCCGCGGGCCGACGCCGTACCGCCGGTCAGCCGGCCGGGATGGGTGGGTAACGCGACCGGTATGACCGAGACCCAGCGTCGGGAAGGGCGACGCCAGGGTTGCGGTCGCAACGTGACAAGGGCGCTGGAATCGATCGGGCGTTCCATCTCAAGCACCCCTTGGCGTCCAAGCATGAGGCACAACGGGGAGGCCTCTCGCTCCCACGTGCCGACCGCTCGCAGGAGCGCTCGCTTCGACCCGTCGCTCAAACCGTCCGGTACACCGATTGCCACTCCCATCAGACGTCCGTCGGCATGGGTGTGACCCACCCACGGCAGAGCGAGGAAGCCCACATGCGCTCTGGTCGACGGCACGCCGCCGGGTTGGTGTCCGCTCAATCCCTCCGGCAACGGATCGGCTGCGTAGCGGAAGATCGCCTTGCGAAGGGTCGTCGCGATCTCCACCGCCCTCGTCTCCGGGAGACTCCGAGAGCCGGGCCGGAATTCGAAGACCAGCCAGTCGCCGGCGGTATCGGCACGGAGACACTGAACGCCGTCCGTCATGGCGGAGACGGCTCGATAGCGAACCGGAGCGAAGGGCAGCGCTCTGGGTTTGACGGCCTTGTGCTGCTCGTGGGCACGCTCGAGGGCAACCAGCTGGCCTCGTCGCACCGAGCGCATGACCTTCAGCCCGTCGCCCGGGACGTACGTAGGCGCCGGGGGATCCTCCGTCAGCCGGCACGACACAAGCGACGAGGAGTGTCCCAACCGCGTCACGCGACTCAGCAAGCGGTCAAGTGCCGACGCGATGGACGGAACAGGATCGGTTGCCCAGATGTACACAGTGCGAGGTTCGACAGGGGTCACCGACGGGAACCAGCGCTCCTGCTTTCCGCGCCCGTCCGGCAGCAACTGGAGAGCGGACTTCACATTCGTGCTGCCAGCACCCGCCACCAACGTAGAGACATCCCGCTGGCGGCGAATCTTGGTCTTGATTCCTTGGACCGTCCGGGTGACCTCACCCTCGGACTTGGACAGAGCGTCGGTCAGTGCGTCGCTGAATTCCTCGATTCTCTCAGCACGCTTGCGGTAGGAGGACGGGGAGATGACCGCGGCGTCGTTGACCGGCACGAAGTAGCTCACGACCTTGCGACTCACAGCGCTGGAAGCGACGACCGCAGGCGGTGGTTGGGCCTCCAGCCATTCGAGCGCTGCTCGCTCGCTCGGATCTGGGTCGTCCGCATCCGCCCACGTGGCGACGAGCGCCGAGAAGACCCGTGCCGGATCGGGTGGCCACTCGTGTCGGCGTCGGTCGTGGTGTGCGGTCGCCACGTACCGATGGGTCAGGAAGTTGACCTCGACGGCAATCATCGCTCACGCCCCAGGCTGCTCGGCGTGGCTCACCTTGCGGCTCCTGCGGATCAACTCGACCAACTTCGGGGCCGGTTCGAGGCGGATGTCTTCGGTCTCCCAGCCGAGGCCCAAGCTCGCGGCTCGTTCCGCGGCCGTACGGAGAATCGACCCTGCCGTGCTCCGATCGACGTCGACGACTTCGGGCGCCGAGCCGTCCCGACCCACCAACTCGATCCGCGGCGAGTGCTCGGGAACCAGCAGGCAACGGGACCGCAGATCGTGGTCCATCTCGTGTTGGAAGACCATCGCCGCCACGCCCAGTGCTGCGATGGCTGTACGCGCCGCGTCCTGCGCCTCACGGCTGCGCTCAGCGAAACGCAGTCGCCGGAGAGCCGCCAGTGAGATCACCGTCGTCTGCACCGCTGCCGAGATGGTCACACCACCCGCCCGGGCATCGATGGAAGGAGCGACATTCCCGTGGTTGATCTTCGAGGGAAGGCCCGGCGTACCGGCTTCGCCGCCACGAGACGCCAACTCGGGCTTCCCCTTCGAGTCCATCGCGGCCTCGTCTCGATCGAACGTCCACACCTGATCAGCGTCCGCGTGGTTGAACGCCCGGTCTACCTCCTCGAGCCGCTCGATCTGCAGTGGATCGATTCTGCTCCCGACCTTCTTGCCGATCTGCGCATCGTGCCCGACGATCTCGGACACGAATGCCCGCTGGAACTTCGAACCCAGCCCACCCTTCGGCCCGGTGGAGTCCCACATGCCGAACAGGAGAGCCGAGGGACAGTAGCGGAACAGTGCCTTGGCATCGCGAGGGCTGGCGTCGGTGATGGCACGCCCGAGGTCGGACAGGCGGAACAGCGTGCCCCCCAGTAGCGAGTCCCTGAAGATTGCATCGGCGAAGCGGTGAGGAGCTTCCAAGGCGGTCAGCCGGCCGACATCCGCTACGTCCTCAGCGACGCTGAAGTCGACGTAAGGCACGGGAAAGCCCAGTTCCCCCGATTCCCATCCGTCGAGCAATGCCAGTTCGGCCCGGTTCGCCTGCGACGCCACCGAGTCAAGCAGCACCGTGGTAACGACTCGGTCGTCCAGCTGCCGTTCCTCGACTACGTACTTGTGCTCAGCACGGCCGTCTACGGCGTAGGACGGGGGGAACACCTTGTCGCCCGGTCCACCGGCAGGTTGCAGGCGTGTCACCGACCGCAGCGCGACCGCACCTCCCACAGCTGCGTCCCGGAGTTGTTCGAATGTGAGATTGGGCATGGCTTCTCCCTGTTGTCTGGTTTCGCCGACCATCGTTGCATCAACACTGTAGGAGGGGGGTGCGACAAGGCCTGCGCAGCAGCCACTCGACGGGACACTTCGACCGTCCTGACCAGCGACAATCTCGTCCTCACACGCCACCCGACCCGCACGGCCATGTACCGAAACCCGAGAGGAGCGCCCGCGCGCGCTGCAGCGCTCGGGATATAGCCGGCGGTGGTACCATATATGGTATAAACAAGACGACGGTGTACCTGCCGGAGGCTCTGAAGCAGGGCGTGGAGCGGATGGCGCGGCAGCGTTCGTGCTCCGAGGCGGAGGTGATCCGCCAGGCCATACAGGACGCGATCTCGCGTCCCAAGCCCCGCGCCGGGATCATCCCCGGTGACAGCGCCTGGGCCGAGCGAGTGGACGACTACATGGACGGTTTCGGCGAGCGATGATCATCGCCGACACCAGCGGCCTGATCGCCTTCTTCAGCAAGTCCGGATCACAGCACGAGGCGGTGACGGCGTGGATAGGCACCCACGATCCGGTGATGGTGGTCTCCCCCTACGTCCTGGCCGAGGTGGACTACCTGGTCGCCACCCGCAAGGGTACCGACGCCGAGTTGGCCGTGCTGGCCGAACTATCGGGTGGCGCCTACGAACTGGCGAGGATGGACGCGCCCGACGTTGTGGAGGCGCGACGGGTGGTGGAGCGCTATCGGGACCTTGGCGTCGGTCTTGCCGACGCCTCCATCGCAGTGCTCGCGCAGCGCTACCGGACTCGCACCGTCCTGACGCTGGATCGGAGGCACTTCGGCGTCATGCGCCCGCTGGACGGAGGCACCTTCACGATCGTCCCGTGAGCGGAGGGTGTGGGATTCGAACCGGCGGTGACCCCGTGGCCACGACGGCTCTCGGGCCGCCCCGTTGGTCCGCTCCGGCAACCCTCCGCCGCACGAGCCGGCAGCGCCGGGCGGCGAAGAACCCCTGCGGGTATTCCGGTCAGACCTCGATCATGAGGGTGACGGGGCCGTCGTTGGTGAGTTCCACCGCCATCTCGGCGCCGAAGGAGCCGGTCGCCACGGTGGCGCCCAGGCGCCGCAACTCGGCGACGAGTTCGTCGATCAGCCGGGCCGCCTCGTCGGGAGGCGCCGCGGCGACGAACGACGGGCGGCGGCCCTTGCGTGTGTCGCCGTAGAGGGTGAACTGGCTGACCACCAGGATCTCGCCGCCAACGTCGGCCACTGACCGGTTCATGTGGCCGTTCTCGTCGGCGAAGATGCGCAGGTGCCATAGCTTGGCGGCCAGCTTGAGCGCCGTCTCGCGATCGTCGGTGTGGGTCACCCCCACCAGGCAGCACAGTCCCGCGCCGATCTCGCCCACGACTTGGCCGCCTACCCGCACCCGGGCCTGGGAGGCCCGCTGCACCAGCGCTCGCACCCCGCCAGCCTAGGTAGCGACGCCCTCCCGGCCCCAGCCGGGCGGGCAGGCGGCAACCGCTTGCAGGATCTTCGCGGCCCGATCGCTCCGAGCCGGCCGACGGCGCGCCCAGCGTCGACGGCGCCCTCCATCACCCGCGACGAGTCGGAATCCCCGCCCGGATCGGGCGAACCGGTACCGT
>JAPONU010000194.1 GCA_026713745.1 bacterium | reverse complement strand
TGTGATGGCGATGCCTGACCGGCGACCACTGGCGGGGCGACGGATCCTGGTTGTGCGCCCCAGCGCGCAAGGCATCGCCAGCGCGGGGGCCCTGCGCGGCGCTGGAGCGGAGCCTGTGCTCGTGCCGCTCATTGCATTGTTCCCCCCCTCCGACGGAGGCGCCGCCCTGGCCGAGGCCGTGGGGCGCCTTGCCGGATACGACTGGCTGGTGCTCACCTCGGCGAACGGTGTGCGGCGGCTGGCGGCATCGTTGGGAGGCGAGGATCTGCCGGCGAGCCTGCGGGTCGCGGCGATCGGTCCTGCGACCGCTGCGGCCCTCGCCGGCATGGGTGCGACGGTCTCGCTGCTGCCCGAGCAGTACGTCGCCGAGGCCCTCGTGGCGGCCTTCCCGGCGCCGGATGGGCGCGACGGCGCTCGTCGGGTACTCGTCGTTCGGGCCGAGGTGGCACGTGACGTGCTACCGGTGGGGCTGGCGGCCAAGGACTGGTCGGTCGACGTCGTGGCCGCCTACCGGGCCGAGCCTCGGATCCTTGCGGCCGCCGAGCGCGCTGCTGTGGCTGGCTGCGACACCGTGATCTTCACGTCGCCCTCGGTCGTGGAGGCGTTCTGCGATCAGCCCGAGCCGTTGCCGGTGCCCGAGACGGTGGCGGCCATCGGACCTGTCACGGCCGCCGCCGCCCGTCGCCGGAACCTGACTGTGCATGTCGAGGCCACCGAGCACACCATCGAAGGTCTCGTTGCCGCCCTGGCCGCCCACGACGTCGCGGCGGACTAGAGCAGGCCGATGTCGGCTGCAGCGGCGACGACTCCCCGGTTGGTGCGCGCTTCGGGGGCCGTCGCGGCGGACTAGAGCCGGCCCATGTCGGCCGCGGCGCGGCGGGCCGGGATGATCACTGGGCGCCGTTCGTAGACTCGGGCTCCGTGGCTTTCCCCACCCAGCGCCCCCGCCGGCTGCGTCGCACCGCCGCGCTGCGGCGCCTCGTGGCCGAGACCACGTTGCGGCGTGACGACCTGGTGGCGCCCCTGTTCGTGCGCGAGGGCATCGACGAGCCGCAGCCGGTGCCGTCGCTGCGCGGCGTTGCCCAGCACACGGTCGCCTCGCTGCGCCGGGAGGTCCGGCGCCTCGCCGACCTGGGCGTGCCGGCGGTGATCCTGTTCGGCGTGCCGGCCCGCAAGGATGCCGAAGGTTCGGAGGCCTGGAACCCCGACGGCATCGTGCAGGTGGCGCTGCGGGCTCTGCGTGACGAGGTGGGCGACGACGTCGTGCTCATGGCCGATCTCTGTGTGGACGAGTACACCGACCACGGGCACTGTGGCATCGTTGCCGCCGACGGATCGGTGGCCAACGACGCCACCCTGGCCATCTACCAGCAGGCCGCCGTGGCGCAGGCCGCTGCCGGTGCCCACGTGTGCGCGCCCAGCGGGATGATGGACGGCCAGGTGGCGGCGATCCGCAGCGCCCTCGACGGTGCCGGCCACCGGGAGGTGGCGATCCTGGCCTACGCCGCCAAGTACGCCTCGGCTCTCTACGGGCCGTTCCGCGACGCGGTGGACGTGACGATCCGCAGCGGTGACCGCAAGGGCTACCAGCAGGACTGGCGCAACAGCCGTGAGGCGCTCACCGAGGTGCAGGCCGACATCGCCGAGGGGGCCGACATGGTCATGGTCAAGCCGGCTGTCACCTATCTCGACGTGATCGCGCGCACCCGTGAGGCGGTGAACGTGCCGCTCGGCGCCTACCACGTCTCCGGCGAGTACGCCATGATCGACGCGGCGCACCAGCGAGGCTGGATCGATGGCCCAGCGGTGGCGCTGGAACAGTTGACGGCCGTCAAACGCGCCGGCGCCGACTTCGTGCTCACCTACTTTGCCGGCGAGATGGCAGAGGCACTCGGTGGTTGATCCGCACGTGCCGGTCGCCGGCAACGCGGTGGCAACCAACGTTGAACTGTTCGAGCGAGCCTGCGAGGTGTTGCCGGGCGGGGTCAACTCGCCGGTGCGGGCCTTCGGCTCGGTCGGAGGGACGCCTTACTTCGTGGCCCGCGCAGAGGGGGCCCACGTCTGGGACGTCGAGGGCAACCGCTACATCGACTACGTCCAGAGCTACGGGCCCGGCATCCTGGGCCACGCCCCGCCGGCGGTGGTCGAGGCGGTGAGCGCGGCCGCAGCCGACGGCACCAGCTACGGGGCACCCACCGAGCGCGAGGTACTCCTCGCCGGCGAGATGTGCGCCCGGGTCCCGGGACTCGAGATGCTCCGGTTGGTCTCCAGCGGCACCGAGGCGGCCATGTCGGCGGTGCGCCTGGCGCGAGGCGCAACCGGCCGCAACAAGATCATCAAGTTCGCCGGCTGCTATCACGGCCACTCCGACTCCCTGCTGGCAGCGGGCGGCAGCGGGGTGGCCAATCAGGGCCTCAGCGGCTGCGACGGTGTCACGCCGGGTGCTGTCGCCGACACGGTGGTGGCGCCCTACAACGTGCTGCCCGACATCGACGACTCCACCGCGGCCGTATTGGTGGAGCCGGTGGCGGCGAACATGGGCCTGGTGGCGCCGGCGCCCGGCTTCCTGGAAGGGCTCCGGGCGGCGTGCGACCACACAGGGGCGCTGCTGGTCTACGACGAGGTGATCACGGGTTTCCGGCTGGCCGGCGGCGGCGCCACGGAGTTCTACGGGGTGCGCCCCGACCTGTGGTGCTTCGGCAAGGTGATCGGCGGGGGTCTTCCGGTGGGTGCCTTCGGAGGCAGCCGCGAGCTCATGGGCCACCTGGCGCCGCTCGGCGGTGTGTACCAGGCGGGCACGCTGTCGGGCAACCCTCTGGCCACCGCAGCAGGGCTCGCCACGCTGGAGGCGCTGGACACGGCGTCCTACGAGCGACTCGAGGCCACCGCCATGCGGCTTGCGGCCGGCCTCGAGGAGGCTCTCGCCGACGCCGGCGTGGAGGCGGTCGTGCCACGGGTCGGCTCGCTGCTGGGCCTGTTCTTCGGAGGCCGAACCCCCCGCAATTTCGATGAGGCGGCCGCATCGGTGGCGAGCGGGCTCTATGCACCGTTCTTCGGTGCCATGCTGCGCCGCGGTGTGGCGCTCGCCCCCGGCCCCTACGAGGCCATCTTCGTCAGCGTGGCCCACAGCGCCGCCGACATCGACGCCACCATCGCCGCCGCCGGAGAGGCCGCCGCCGAAGTCGCTGCCGAACTCTCCTAGCCCCCGGCACCGTCGCCCTCGGGGGCCCGAGGCAGTCCGGGTGGGGGCGCTGGGAGCGCTACGGCGGCCTCTGAAAGTGGCACGCCTGCGCTAGCTCCCGGCACCCCCACCCGCGGTGGTATGCGACAGTCCGGGTGAAGTCGAGGGGTGGATCAGCCGGATTCCCGGGATTGCCGAGACATCTGCACCAAGGGTTCGCTGGCTTCCCACAGCCTGGCCCCGTTGTCCGGGTCCGAGGCATCGGGCGAGACCTGCTTGCGGTGCATCATGTGCAGGTACATCCCGGTGGAGTTCCCCGCTTCGGGCGCGCAGCAGAGGTGGACGACCGGTCCGATGGCGGTGGTCGGAGACTGGAAGAAGCGCCGCAACCAGGCGGCGACGATCGGTCGCAGCAGGTTCGGCGCGTCTCTGGTGATGTTCGTGGCGACCCCTCCCGGGCACAGCGAGTGCACGGCCACATCGACCGTCCCGCCGGGGTTCAGGCGGCGGGAGAGCTCGGTGGCGTACGTGCAGAGGACCAGCTTGCTGGCGGCGTACTGCCGCATGCTCTCGCTCATCTTGTGCTCGGTATAGGCGCCGAAGCGATCGAAATCGATGGCCGGCGCGGAACGATGCGAGTCCGATGCGACGAAGATGATCCGCGGGGTCTCGCCGGCCCGACTCGATGGACCGATGACACCGTCGGAAAGCCAGCGGTCGATCATGACCCGGTTGGCCAGGAAGTGCACCGCGAACATGACCTCGTATCCCTGCGGCGTCTGCTGTGACCGGCGCGACATGACACCGGCGTTCATGAGCGCGATGTCGATGCGGACGCCGCGCCGCTGCAGCTCGT
>JAPONU010000193.1 GCA_026713745.1 bacterium | reverse complement strand
TTTGTCCGCTTCCGGGTTATCCCCGACGCCGGCGGTCTCCGGACGTCGGAAGGTCTTCTCGTCCCACGGCTTGATTTCGTCCCGGTCGAAGATCACCAGGTGACCCTCCGCTCGATTGATGCAACGACGAATCGGCCGGGGTCTCCGCCTGAACCCGCGGATTTGCCGGCTTTGTCGAGATTCTCGAAAAACTGCGATAAATCCCAAAAACTCGACAAAGCCCTAGACTCCCGGGTGTGGATCCCGTACGCAACCCGTACAGTCCCGGCGCCGGGGCGGCCCCGCCGGCGCTAGTCGGCCGTGGTCGTGAGCTTGAGATCTTCGATGTGGCGGTGCAGCGCCTCGGACTGGGGCGACCTGCCAGGAGTGTCCTGCTGACGGGTCTGCGGGGTGTCGGGAAGACGGTGCTGCTGAGCGAGTTCGGCCGTATCGCGGCCGGAGCGGGCTGGATCCACCAGACCTACGAAGCGCGCGAGAACACCGACTTTCCCTCCTCCGCCGCGACCCTGGCCAGAAAGACCCTGTTGCGGCTCTCCGCCGGCCGCCGCCTCGCTGAAACGATGAGCCGAGCCCTGGGAGTGCTCGGAGCATTTCAGCTGCGTTGGCAGACCGGGGCCGGTGACCTCTCGCTGGGTGTCGAGCCGGCCGTCGGCAGTGCCGACTCGGGCGACCCCGAGGAGGATCTGACAGATCTGTTCGTCGCCGTTGCAGTAGCGGCTCGGGACCGGGGGGTCGGCGTGTTCTATGCCATCGACGAGTTGCAGCATCTGCCCCGGCAGTCGTTGGCGGCGTTGATCGTTGCTTTGCACCGCGTCGGCCAGCAGCAGCTCCCGTTGCTGGTCGCAGGGGCCGGGCTTCCCAGCCTCCCCGGATTGGCCGGCCAGGCAAAGTCCTATGCCGAACGGCTATTCGTGTTTCGTGAGATCAACAGCCTTCCTCCCGAGCAGGTGGCCGAGGCGCTCGTTGTGCCCGCAGAGGCCGAAGGTGTCACCTGGCAGCAGCCCGCGCTGGACCATGTCGTGCAGACCACCAAGGGATACCCGTATTTCGTGCAGGAGTACGGCAAGCAATCGTGGGACGTGGCGGGCGGCCCGGCGACGATCACGGCCGACGATGTGCGTGCCGCCGCCCCCGTCGCCGCCGAGGAGTTGGACTCGGGTTTTTTCCGTGCCCGCTTGGATCGAAGTACCAGCGCAGAACGTCGATACCTGGCAGCGATGGCATCTCTCGGAGGCGGCCCTCATCGCTCGGCGGACGTTGCAGCGGCCATGGGGCGCACGACGGCGGGGGCGGGATCGGTTCGTGACGCGCTCATCAAGCGCGGTATCTGCCATTCGCCCCGCCGCGGCTACGTGGCGTTCACGGTTCCGATGTTCGAGGACTTCATCGGTCGCCGGGAGACCGCCGGCTGAAACCGCTCCCTGGGCCGGAGCAACTAGGAGTTGGAGCGGGGGCGCATCTCCTCGACGACGATGTCGCCGTCGAGGACGATCGGCTCGTCGTCGAGGTAGAGGCTGCAGTTGCGCATGGGGATGTCGAAGTGGCAGGAGGTGTCGTTGCTGCCGCCCAACTCCTGGTTCGGGCCGGTGGAGAACAGCACGTTGCCGTAGAAGGCGCGCCCCTCCATGCCGACACTGCGCGGGTCGGTGGCCAGGGCCGACCAGCGGCAGCGCTCGTTGAGCCCCCAACCGATGTGGCTGATGCCGTAGGCCTTCTCGTCGTCGAAGCCGGCCATGTAGTCGGCCATCAGATCGGCGTCCAGGCCGCCCCTGATGTCGGTGATCCGGCCCGTCTCGATGGTGAGTTCGATGGGGCTCTGCACGTACCTGTTGAACGGGTAGACGATGTCACCGGGCGCGATCACGACGCGGCCGTCCACCCCGTCGTCGCGGCCGCCGCTGAACAGGAAGCCCGACGGCCAGTGGTCCCAGCGCCCCGGCTCGTCGGTGTAGCCGTACTCGGTCATGACCGGGTATGTGCCGAGTTGGTAGGTGACGTCGCTGCCGTGTTCGTTGGTGAAGCGGAGCACCTCGGCGCCGGCGTAGACCTCGGCGGCGCACTCCACGCGCTCCCGCAACTCGGGAGTCGGCAGCAGCCGGCCGAGCACATCCAGCGACTCGATGCAGAGCAGGATGCGGGTGCCGGATTCCTGGATCTCGTGCTGCTCGACCGAGAACAGCAGGAAGACGAGATCCACCATGAGGTCGGCCTGCTTGAGGGCCTCGATGGCCGCCTGGTTGCCGGACAGCGGGTTCACGCCGACGTAGTCCACCCCTCCCGCCTCGCTGTCGGCCGGGAGCCCGACCTCGTAGCTGTGCGCACCCAGACGGCGGGCCGCGGCGAGGAAGTCACGGGCGTAGGCCCGCTGCGGCTCGGTCTGGGACAGCACTGCCACCGTCTCGCCCTCGTGCACGCCGCAGAGGCGCAGTTCGGCCTCGAATAGGTCCACTGCAGATGTCATGCCGTTGCCTCCCCCCTGGAGTTCGGGCTGTCGCACCGCCGGGTGCCCCGCGGTT
>JAPONU010000192.1 GCA_026713745.1 bacterium | reverse complement strand
CGGTGTGGAGGTGGGCGACGTTGTCATGAGCGGCTCCTCAGGATGTTCTTGACCTCACTCAGCGCCTTGAACGACCAGCCTGCCAGGTCGGGGTCGCCGAACGGCGTGATGTTCCACATGACGAGGTGGCGCAGCCCGGCGGCGTGGTAACCGGCGACCTGCTCGGCGATCTGTTCGGGCGTGCCGCAGAAGCAGTAGTAGTCCACCACGCGTGGGGGGATCCCGTCGATGACGGCGAGCGCCTCGGGGCGACTCAGCGAGGCCGGCACCAGGTCGTGGAACCCCTCGGGCGGCTCGACGCCGAGGGATTCGAACACCTCCGGGGGCAGCATCACCATGAGGGCGCGCACCATGGGGGCCTCCTGCAGGTGCCGCAGGGAGGCCTCGTCGGGCGCCACCAGCACGTAGGCCAGCAGTCCAGGGGTGACCGCCTCGGCGTCGCGGCCCGCTTCCACGGACGCCTCGCGGATGGTCCCGAGCGCCTCGCCGTAGCGCTCGGTGGACAGCTTCGTGGGCAGCCAGCCGTCGGCGAGGCGGCCCGTGATGCCGAGCATCCGGGGACCGTGCGCTGCGGTCCACAGCGGCGGCGGCTCCTCGGAGTACGGGGTTAGGCCCAGCACCGCGTCCTTCAAGCGGAAGAACTTCCCCTCGTAGTCCACCGGGCCCTCGGCGCCCCAGAGCAGGCGGATCACCTCGATGCCCTCGGCCAGGCGGCCCACCGGGCGGGAGAAGTCCACCCCGTAGGGCACCACGTTCATGCGCTCGCCCGAACCGAGCCCCAGGATGGCCCGGCCCTGCGTGAGGTGGTCGAGGGTGAGGGCCATGTTGGCCACCATGGCCGGGTGGCGGCGCAGCAGGTCGGTCACCACCACGCCCACCTTGATGCGGCTGGTCTGGCTGCCCACCGCCGCCATCATCAGCAGCGGGTCGAAGTAGGTGTGCGGGCTGGGCTGCACGGCGGCGAACGGGGTCATGTCGGGCGTCCAGACCGAGTCCGGGTGCCAGCCCATGAGGTGGCACGGCCACCAGACGGCGTCGAAGCCGTCCGCCTCGTTGCGCTGCGCCAGCGAGACGGCCCGGTCCGCCGGCGGCATCAACTGGCCGGGTACGCCGATCTGGATGTCCACGAGTGCCCCCGCCCCTAGGCGTTCGAGGACGACTCGCCGGCGGGCACATCCAGAACCTGGACACGCATGGATTCCGGCCTCCGCCGGAATGACGAGACAGGAGTCGGCCGCATAGCTGGTCAGTCTGCTAGCGGCGGCGGAATTCGCGGTGGCGCATGCCGTGCGGGTCGATGACCTCGCGGATGAGACGCACCTGCTCGGCGCTCGGCTCGGGGGTGGTGGGGACGTCGCCGGGGGGCAGCAGCGGCTCGAAGCCGGTGGCTTCCAGCACCTGCTCGACGGTCACCCCCGGGTGCACCGAGCGCAGCCGCATGTGCTTGCTCTGTGGCTCGAAATCCATCACGCACAGGTTGGTGACCACCAGCTCGGGCCCGCCGGTGAGACCGAGGCGCTCGCGCTCGTCGCCCCCGCCGAGGTAGCCGGCGCAGGACACGAAGTCCACCTCCGCCACCAGCGAGCGGGGATTG
>JAPONU010000191.1 GCA_026713745.1 bacterium | reverse complement strand
GAGGTGACCATCACGAAGCACAACCGGCCGGTCGCCAAGCTGGTTCCCGTCCAACCCCCGGCGAGACGGGCGAGCATCCTCGGCTCGTGCAGGGACTCGCTGATCATCGTTGGCGACGACCCCGATCTCTCGACCGCTGACGAGTGGACCGACTGGGAGGCGGAGTTGGACCGGCTCCCCGACGCGCCCGCGGCCACCTGATGCTGTTGCTCGATACCAATGCCCTGCTCTGGTCGCTGCGGGACGACCAGCGGCTCGGGACGGCGGCACGGTCCACCATCGAGGAGGGGTGGGAGACCGGCTCCCTGGGGGTGTCGGTCGTGACGTTCTGGGAGGTCGCGGTGCTGACGGAGAAGCGCAAACTCATTCTCGGGTGCGAACCGGCTCGCTGGCGTCGGGATCGGCTCGACGACGGGCTGCGGGAACTCCCCCTGCACGGCAGCGAGGCCGTCCGCGCCGCCATCTTGGGGCGCGATGGCTTCCACAACGATCCGGCTGACCGGTTCATCGTGGCGACCGCGCTCATCGGCGGGCACACGTTGCTGACGGCCGATCGGGCGATTCTCGACTGGGGCGGGGATCTCCGCTGCGTCGACGTGCGGATCTAACCGGCGAAGGTGCCCGGCAAGGTCGAGGTGCCCGCTGCCGGACCGTGAGGTCGGCGGCAGGCGGTCAGCGTTCGAAGGCTCTGGCAAGGTCGCCGATGACCGAGCCCTCACCCTTGGAGGCGCCCGGGAGGGGGGCGGCGGCGGCCAGGATGCGGTCGGCCAGGCGCGAGAACGGCAGCGACTGCAGCCAGACCGCGCCGTGGCCCGACAGCGTGGCCAGGAACAGGCCCTCGCCACCGAAGATGCTGGACTTGAGGTTGCCGGCGCGCTCGATGCCGTAGTCGATGCCCTGCTCGAACGCCACGATGCAGCCAGTGTCGACGCGCAACTGCTCGCCCTTGAGCTGGCGCCGAATGACGGTGCCGCCCGCCGACAGGAACGCCAGGCCGTCGCCGCTGAGGCTCTGCAGGATGAAGCCCTCGCCACCGAACAGGCCGGTGCCGATCTTGCGCTGGAAGGCGATGTCGATCCTCGTGCCCAGTGCGGCGCACAGGAAGGCGTCCTTCTGGCAGATGATGCGACCGCCGTGCTGGGTGAGGTCGACCGGGACGATCTTGCCGGGGAACTCCGCGGCGAACGCCACGCTGGACTTGCCGCCGCCCATGTTGGTGAAGTGCGTAAGGAAGATGGACTCCTGGGCGAGAGCCCGCTTGCCGGCGGCCTTGAGCTTGCTCCACGTCCCCTCGTCGGGGTCGGCTCCGTCGCCCATCTTGGCTTCGAATTCGATGCCGGGGTTCATGTACATCATGGCGCCGGCTTCGCCGATCACCGTCTCGTGGGGGTCCAGCCAGACCTCCACGAATTGCAGGTCGTCACCGCCTACGCGGTATTCGATTTCGTGACTTTGTGCCATGTGAGCAGCCTTGCACAGCAATCACCGCGAACGGTGGCATCCAGCCGGCGCTCCGAGCGCCAAGGCGGGCGACGAACGGTCCGCTGCGGGACTGGATCCCGGCCTTCGCCGGGATGCCGCGGGGGAAGTGGGATGACGGCTCGGTCGCCGGGATGAGGGGTGGGAGTACGGGGCCGCTGGTGGGTGGGAATCCTGAGTTGCTAGCCGGCGAAGGCGCTGGAGCGGGTCTTGAGGCCGCGCTCGTTGAACTCCTCGGGGATGTCGAGGTCTTGGTCCAGGGTGAGCCACAGGCGGATGAGGTCGCGCCGCTGGTCGGGGTCCGGATAGTCCTCGTAGGCCGTGCGGGAGTGCATGACCGAGTAGTTGTTGATGAACTGGATCTCACCGGGCTGGAAGTCCATGTGCAGCTGGTAGCCGGAGCCGGCGTTGATCTCGTCGATCAGCGCCATGGCCTCCCACTGCTGGGGGGACAGGTCGGGGACGTGCTCGCCGCGCTGGGCCGTCTTGTAGAGGTCGGGA
Source organism: bacterium (assembly GCA_026713745.1). Taxonomy (GTDB): domain Bacteria; phylum Actinomycetota; class Acidimicrobiia; order Acidimicrobiales; family CATQHL01; genus VXNF01. The sequence goes on along the minus strand of JAPONU010000191.1, from coordinate 1,273 downwards.
CCGTAGAAGCCGAAGAGCCGCCCCTCGTCGTTGGTGGCATAGATCGGGCACTGGGCGAAGCTGTCGGGTCCGTCGCCACGCTTGCGGTCGAACCACCAGGGCTCGTACATCACCGCCGCGAGGTCGGGCCGGCGCCGCACGATCTCGTCGTGCACGGCCACGGCGCTGACGATGGTGCTGGTGCCACCGCTCATCGCCGGGCGGATGCACAGCAGGCCCACGATGTCGCTGGTGTCGGTGTGGAACGGCAGCGCCCCCGAGTGCCGGTTCAGCAGGCCGCCCCCGTAGTTTGCGTGGCGGTCCACGCCCTCGTCGCGCACGTGGGCGAACAGGTCGGTCCCCTCGGCTCCCTGCGGGAGGCAGATTCCGACGTAGAGGCCCATCCCCCAGTACATGAGCTCGATCTGGTGCTCGCTGAGCCCCTCGATGGGCACATTGCGCAGCAGCACGAAGCCGCGGCCCTCCAGCAGGTCGTCCAGCATCGATTCCAGCAGCGGGCCGACGGTGGTCAGCGGGAAGTTCTCCCGGGTGATCTCCAGAAACTCCGGACCCGCGTCCTCGACGCCCGCCAGGGCGTCCAATAGCTCCTGCCGGTGCGACTCCTGCAACTCGAGGATCCACTCGTCGCTGTCCTGCAGATCGGGACCCCTCCAGGATGTCGGCCCGCCGATCTCAGTGATGGTCCTCATGGGCACGCTCCTCTCTCTCAACCGTTCGTGTCGTCTATTCCGGCGAGTTGCCTGGCGAGCGCCTTCAGTGGGTCGGCGTCGTAGGACATGCCGAGGCGCTGGCGGGTCGTCAGATGTGAGCCGGCGTTGTGCATCTCGAAGAGCAACTGGCGCGACCCGAAGGAGTCGCAGCCGTACTCCCAGGCCAGCTTCAGCAACCGGAATCGGTCCAGCGCGTTCTCGTCGGGCCCCACCAGGTAGCGCATGACGTCGCCCTCCACCTCGGCGTTGGCCAGGTCGGCCGCGCCGGGGGCCATGAGGATGCCCGACCCGCACATCTCGCGGACGATCTGCAGGATGCGGGGATGGTGCTCCACCGCGTGGATCCGCCCGAGGGTGACCTGGGTGGGATTGGGGATCAGGTTGCCGTCGGGCGTGCGCAGGTGCTGCTCCTCCGCGGCGCCGAGGAACGCCCGCAGCGTCTCGACGTAGCCGTACACCTCGCACAACTGGAGTTGCAGGTGCTGCTGGTTGTCCTTGCCGAGGTACTCGGTGACCTGGGCGCAGATGCCCGCCAGCACCTCGGCCTTGCAGGTCATCCTGAT
>JAPONU010000190.1 GCA_026713745.1 bacterium | reverse complement strand
TCTCCTTGGAGGCGACTTCGAGGACGAACACCACCGAGCCGCCGTGTTGGAAGGTGCGGTAGCTCTTGGCGCCGGCGAGTTGTGCCGCGGGCACGCCGGTGATGACCATGACGTCGGGTTCGACGACCGCCGAGCGCACGGCCTCGGAGTAGTAGAGGTTGAGGTTGCCGGCCACCCAGACGTCGCCGCGACCGCTGAAGTGCTGCTCCAGCACCGTGAAGGCCCGCGTGCGGACGCGGTGGTGTGGGCAGGATTCAGGCAACGGCTCGCCAGCGGGGTACAGCGCGTCGAGGTCGTCGATGTCGAGGCTGTTGTGGGTGAGTGTTCCGGTCACGCACATCACATCCTGTCTCTGACTATCCGACAATTCTACGTCCTTTCATTATGTCTGGCAACGCTGGTAGCCGCCGGGCGTGCCTGCCAGCGTAGTTCGACCCCACCCCCCACGCCCCCCGGCCCGCGTGGCCGCCGCCACGATCGCGGCCGGCGGGACGACCGACGACACCCGGTCCGCCGCCGAGGAGCGCATGACCAAGTCCCGGCTGATCTACAACCGCCCGATCGCGGTGGGCGCCATCGAATGCGTCGGCACCCGGGTGCAGGTCACCGTCGTGAGCAGCTACATCTACCGCTCCGCACTCGGCCTGATACGCGACATTCAACCCATCGAGGCAACGGGAGCCGCCGAGGCCTACCCGGTCCTCCCCGACGACACCCCCAGCCAACTCAAGTACCTCGGCGAGTGCCCCCTTTGAGTCGGTACCATGAGGTCGTGAGCCGCCGCGATGAGATCCTCGATGAGCACCGTGAAGCCATCGTCGCCGCGGCGGCCGCGAACAAGGCCACCGCGATTGCCCTGGTGGGGTCGGTGGCACGCGGCGAAGACACTCCCGACAGCGACTACGACTTCCTGGCCACCTTCGCGAAGGGCGCCTCGTTGTTCGACCTCGGTGCCCTCCAGGTCGCTCTTGAGGAACTGCTGTCAGCAGAGGTGGACGTGATCTCGGTCGGCGGCCTCAAGCCCGCCAAACGCGAGGGGCACCGGGCGATGCTCGCCGAAGCAATCCCGCTTTGAGCACCCGCCGGCCGCAGAGCGACGCCGACCGCGTCCAGCACATCCTCGAGGCGGCCGACCTGCTGGGCGAATTCGCTGCAGAGGGCCGCTCGGTCTTCGACGCGAGCCACGAGCGGCGGCTCGCTGCCGAGCGGTTGCTCATCATCATCGGCGAAGCCGGCCGGAATCTCTCAGACGGGTTCGTGGCCGCGCACCCCGCACTGGCCGTTGTCGGTGCCCGCGGTATGCGCAACTTCCTCGTGCATCAGTACGACGACGTGGATCCCGAGTTGGTGTGGGATGCCATCACAACCTCGGTGCCTGAGTTCGTCGCAGCGCTGGACGGCTAGGCGAAACCTCCCCGCCGGCGTCCACGCCGATCCGCACGGCCTCGACATCTGGCACCCGGGTGCCGCTGGCACCAGATGCCGCGAGACAGTGAGCCTTGTTCGACTCGGCGGCAAACCGCATGGCGGAGGCGACGACCGCATGCACGAGTGCGGATAGACGCCGATCGGCCCGGCCGGCGGCGGGTGGGTGTTGCTCGTCGCTACTCGGGTGGGTCCGGGGTTGGGTTGGCCTCGGGCGAGCCGTGGTTGCGCAGCAGTTCTCGTAGCCGGGCGTTCTCTGCTGCCTGCGCCGCCGCCTCGGCCTCGGCTTCCCGCCGCGCTTTCTCGGCGGCTTGGTGCGAAGTGTTGCCGTAGCACGGCCGCGGCGTCGCTGCGGACGAGTTCGTGGGGTTCGGATTCAGGCAGCGGTTCGCCCGCGGGGTACAGAGCGTCGAGGTCGTCGATGTCGACGCGGTTGTGGGTGAGGGTGTCTGTCACGCACATCACATCCTGTCGCTGACTATCAGACCATGCTACGCGTGTTCCTTATGTCGACCAGCGGCGGTGGCGCGGGCCTCGGCAGCGGTGTGGGTGGCGAGGAGGTCGTCGTAGGCGAGCAGCCATTTGCTGGCGGCGGGGTCGTACAGGCGCAGGTCGCCGTCCTGCCAGCACAGGTCGAGTCCGAGCACGTCGCTGTGGCCGAGCAGCCTGTCGGAGTCCTCGGTGATCGTGATGGGATGCCACCGCCCGTCGGCTAGGCGGTAGCCCTGCAGCGGCGTCGTGAGGATGTTCTCTCCGGTGGGGTCGGTGCGCCAGAACTCGGCGACGCCGAGGGCGGCGAAGACCTCGGGGTCGGACATTATGTTGGGGTGGTCGTACATCGTGATAGGGGAGCCGGAGTAGTACTTCATTTGGTCGTAGTAGTGGGGGTGCCGAGAGGCGACCTCCAGCACCCACGCCGGCGCAACGCCGGTCTCCCAGACCCTGTAGTAACCGCGCCGTTCCTGCTCGGCACCGTCCACGTCGAAGCAAACCGCCACGTCGGGGGTCACCTCCCAACAGTCGCCGCTTCGGTTGTAGAGGATGGGCAGGGCGGTGCCGACCCAGGTCCGGGAACCGCCGGGCCTGCCGCGCAGCCAGGCTCGCAGCGGTAGCACCACGTCGATGCACGCGTGCCAGTGCCGTCCGTCCACCGGCAATTGCTCGCCCTCCGGATAGTAGAACTCCTCGTCGGGAGTAGCGAAAACCCCCGAGTCCGGGCGCGTGCGGCCGATCACCGCGCCGACATTATCACCGGCCCGCGTTCGCGCCCTCGATCACGACATCGGCACTTCCAGGCGCTCGGTGCCGGCGGCGACCCTCGAAATTCAGTCGCAGGTCCCCTACGATGGAAAGGCCGGGGAGCCCCGCCTCCGCATCGCCCAAGGGAACGAATCATGGAGCACCTCGTAGAACTCGATTCACGGCGACGCATCACGTTGGGGCGCCTCGGGAAGCCCGAACACGAGCGCTACTTCGTACACGAGGAAGCTGATGGAACCCTCGTCCTTACGCCGGCGGTCGTCATGTCGGCCCATGAAGCGGCCCTCTTGCGTCATCCTGAGCTAGTCGAGCAGATCAAGGCCGATCTGGCGGATCCGTCGGCGGCCCTCTCTTCCTCGGCCGGCCGGCGCGAGCGCTGACTCGCACCTAGGTGTGTCCGAGTTCTGTTGCCGGGTCGTCGGCCGCCGGTTGGGCGCGGCTGAGGGGGTCGGCCGGCGGCTGGGCGGCGAGGTGCGGCCTGGGGGCGTGACCGATCAGCGTGTACGGGTTGAGGAACCGTCTGCCCCATAGGGCGCTGCGTTGCGTTCGGGTCAGTTCGGCACGGTCGCAGGCGGTGTGCCAGCTGGAGCGGATGGTGTCGATCTGGTGGTCGACGAGGGCGGCCGCCTCCTCGCCGGCGAGCCTGTAGGTGTGGGCGTGGTCGATGCATCGAGCGACTTGGCTGGCCCTGTCGCCGTTGGCGCCGAAAGCCATTGCCTGTTCGGCGCCGACGGCGAAGCCGCGTTGGGGGCAAACATCGAAGGCGGGCGTCAACGTGAGGGTTTGCCCGTTCCAGAACGCGGCGTGGTTCTTGGCGTGGTCGTCGGTGTTGCCGCAGAGGATGTTGAAGGTGATGCGGGTGAACAGTTCCCGCATGGTCGTGGTCGGTTCGGCGAAGCGGGTCCGGATTTCTTCGGCCAGCAGGGGGTAGCTCTCGTAGCCCGTCCGCGCCGGCTCATCGGCGGCGCGGTTCTGCAGCAGAGTCCTGGCGGAGACGACCAGCCGCCGACCGCCGTCGGGCGTGCGGTCGAACCGCTCGACAAGTAGGACCTGCTTGCCGGCGACCCGTTGGAGCGAGACGCCCGCGGCGTCGATGCCCGCCTGCCGGGCCAGGTGCATCGCGACGTACTCGCCTTGGATGGTCGGGTCACTGTCGAGGACGGAGGGGAACTTGGCGAGGAACCCGAGACGCCCGCCCGCGATCAGGGCCTTCGGCCTGGCGCCGCCCGCCGAGGTGCTCTGCAGCAGTGCCCGCCGGAGAACCTCCCCGAGCGGCAGGCCTTCCTCGACGCGCCGCGCGGCTTCGGCCAGGTCCTCGATGGTCGCTTCGTCGCCGTGGCGGGGGACATACGTGTCGGGGTCGTGCTGTAGGTCGATCCCTCCGATCCGGTTGGAGCCGGATTCGAGCAGGTATCCGAGGGTGCTGAGCCCGCCACTTTCGAGCCTCAGGCGACGTTCGATGACACGCCTGCCCCACGAGTCGGGACCGGCGTCGGCGATGCAGCCCGGCACGTCGTCGCGGGTCAGCACCTCACCGCTCTGCAGCGCCAGATCGGGGAGGCTGAGGGCGATGGCGTCGTGACGCGCCAGGTAGCTTTGGCCGTAGACGAAACTCATCCGGGGCACCCGGTCTGTGAGGCGTGCGGCGACGACCGGGTCGGCGGCACCAGGCAACCAGATCCAGACGAACGCCTGCGCCGGACGAAGGCGGACCTCAGAAATCATCGTCCACCTCCGGGTGGCGGACGGCGTCGGGTAGCACGGCCAGCCGGGCCCTGAGGTATTCCGCCTCTAGGCCGCGCCGCTGCTGATCGTCGCCGAACAGCGGCACTCCGACAATGGTGGCAACCTCGAAGGCGGTCCCGAGAGCGACGGTCGGATCGCCGCGTTCCACTTTGCGGATCGTCGTGAGCGACACACCCACTCGCTCGGCCACTTCGGCGGCTCGCAACCGCCGCTCGCGGCGACTGACCCGCACCCTGTCGGCGAACAGTGTCAAGGCTTCGCGGGTGGCCGGCGAGAACTCACGATGACGGCGCATACTGCCAGTATACGAGCAGTGAGATATCGTTGTTAGCAGTTAATTAGCAGACAATAGGTCTTACCCCGCCTGCCGGGACGGTCTGGGCCGATTATCCGGCGGGTAAGCAGGGTACGCCGGGACCATGACTCGACGTGAACTCGTTCGAGGCGAGCACCGGGAGTCCATCGATGCGACCGCGGCTGCCAACAAGGCCACCGCGATTGCGTCGGTTGGCTCGGCGCCGTGGCGAGCCGATGCCGTGACCCGACGCGATGCGCCGCGCCATGTCCTCGCCGGTGCCGTTCCTCGTCGTCGACGGCAATCACTTGGGTAGCCCTCGGTGAGGCCCAGGTTTACAGGTTGGCGTCTAAGGGTCCTTGTATCGTGTGTGCTTGGGCGGGAGCTAGTGAGGTTGTCAGGAAACGGACCCTGGTGGGCCTCATCCCATGGCCGTGCCGGCGCATCCTGACGAGGTCGCGTCGGCGATGTTGCCCGGCCCTTACCCCGGGGAGTGGTTCTGCCTACCCCAGACAGCGGAGAGGGTGGACAGGCACGCCCGAGGCGGCAAGCAGCACCGCTGGATCGTCGGGGGTAGTGGCGCTTGGGGCGTTGTGGTGCCCGCTGCGTTGCGCACGACGCAGCCCGCCTACGGTGGGAGGCATCAAGGCCCCCACGACGGCCATTGCGACTCGGAGGGGTGCAGGATCGATCAGCCGGGCTGGGTGCTGGCTCAAGAGATACGCCCCGTGCTCCGGAGGGAGTTTTCTGCCGATCGCAGGTCGTGTCTCGAGCCCGATGAGGCGGTGATCGAGTTCGTGATGAGCGCTGCCCGGAAGGCTCCTCGTGGAAGGACTCGGAGAAGTCGATGAGCCTCGCGGAGTTGCGGCGCGAGTTCGAGGCGCAGGTGATCGGCCCGGACATTCTCAGCGAGGTTCGCCGGGCGTGTTCGTTGCAGGCGCGGCGCTACCCGCCATCGATCTATGCGCGGGCGTCGGCGTGGGGCCCGGAGGAATTGGAGGATCTGAGCCAGGACGTGATCGTGGACCGGCTGTTGGGACAGCGCCAG
>JAPONU010000189.1 GCA_026713745.1 bacterium | reverse complement strand
GGCTCGCGGAGGTGCCCAAGGTGGCTCGGGCGCTCGCCGAGGGGACGATCACGCCGCAGCACGCTCACCTCATCGCCGAGGCGGCCGAGCAGGTGCCGACGGGAACGCCGATCGACGAGAACGAACTCTTGACGGCGGCCGAGCAGGAGCCGGCGGATCTCTTCGCGCGGACGGTGCGTGATCATCTCAACGAGCGCAGCGGTGACGACTTGGAGGAGCGGCGCAAGCGTCAGCGCTCCCAGCGCCGGCTCACGTGGAAGAAGCAGCCCGACGGCATGTTCGAGTTGTTCGGCCGGTTCGATCCCCTCACCGGCAGCCGCATCGAGACGGCGATCACCGCCGCTGCGAACAAGCTTTGGCACGCCGAGGACCCCAAGCGGCGCCCCACCGCCCAGCAGCGCTTGGCCGACGCCCTGGAGTTGCTGGTCACGCGCCGCGGCGGGGACGGCAAGAAGCAGGGGACCGCCCAGGGCGTCGACCTGCTCGTCATTGCCGACTATGACGTCCTCGCCGGGCGACTCGCCAACCCCCGCCTGGTTGACGGCACCCCGCTGTCGGCGGCCGAGCTGCTCCGGCTGGCGTGCGACGCCAACATCGTGCCGGCCATCTTCGATCAGAAGAGCCGGCCGCTGTGGCTGGGCCGCGGCCGCCGCCACGCCACCAAGCACCAACGCTCAGTGCTCGCCGCCCGGGACAAGGGCTGCATCGGCTGCGCCACCTCACCCAACTGGTGCCAAGCCCACCACGACCGGCACTGGGAACACGGCGGGGGAACCGACATCGACAACATGTGCCTGCTCTGCAGCCACTGCCACCAACAAGTCCACACCAACCGCGCCCAAATCATCCGCAACGCCGACGGACGATTCACATTCCACCACCAACAGCGGCGCCGAACCGCACCAACGAACCGCAACGGCACCCACGATCCGCCTCCCTCCAGCCCACCGACCGGCCCCCAGGCCGACATCACGCTCCCACTCCGCTGCTGACGAGCACCAGAACCGGGAACGCCACGACCCCACACCGACACGACGTGATCGAGTCGGCCCGCTGGGACCCCAACACCAGAGAACCGAGAACTCCACGACCCGCACCACCGCGACCCCACACCACCGCGACCCCACACCGCCACGACCCCACACCGCCACGACCCCACACCGACACGACCCCACACCGCCATCCACCGACACGAGCCGCCCGGCCGCAACACACAGGTCGCCCCCCGCACACCAGAACCGGGACCGCCACGACCCGCACCACCGCGACGTGATCGGGTCGGCCCGGTGGGACCCCAACACCAGAGAACCGAGAACACCACGACCCCGCAATGTGTTGCGTCTGACTTCGCGCGACGGGATTGACGCCCCCGCCGGGCTGCGGGCGCTCTACCGGGAGGACTTCTCACCGGAAGGACTGCCCGTCGCGCTGCGTCGACTGATTGGAGAGCGGAGTCGCCCGCTATCTCCGCACCAAGCGACGGCGGCACGGGTGGCGGTGAGGCCGTCGATCCGCATTGGCGACCCCGCCCGCGGTTCCACCCAAGGCGCCTTGCTGTTCCGGCCACCTGACGATGAGGCCCGTATCCGGGCGTTGGATCGGACCCAGGAGCACCTCGCCGAGCATCTCGGAGCGGGCTACCGCCTGATCCGCGGCGTGGCGGGCAGCGGCAAGACACTCATCCTCACGCATCGAGCGAAACACCTGGCCAGGTACTTCCCTGAGTGGCGCATCCTCCTGTGTTGTTACAACAAGTCTCTGGCAGCCGTGCTGGAGGACGCTGTCTCCGACTTGGACAGCGTCTCGGTGATGACCGTTGACCGCCTGGCCTCCCGGCTCTTGAAGGCAGCGGGACGCAATGTCAACTACGGCTCCAAGCCCAGCGACGAGGACTTCCAGCACATCCGCCGGGAGGCAACCACCGTGGCCACGACACTGGTAGACGAACACCTCTTCGACGTTGTGCTGGTGGATGAGGCACAGGATTTCGGCCCCTCGGGTCTGGATCTGGCGTGGGCCGCACTGGCAGAGGGTCGCGACAACTTCGCCATTGCGCTTGACAGCGCCCAGAACGTCTACCGGCGGCGCATGGCCTGGAACCCCGACGGATTTACAGCTCGAGGGCGTTCCACGGTGCTCACAAGAAACTACCGAAACACCCGCGAGATCCTGACCCAGGCGCTGGGGGTGCTCGCCGGGCTTGGGCGTCAGGACGCAGGTGATGTGCAGTCGGACGAACTGGACGTGCTGGTGATGCCCTCCGACGCCGTGCGGACCGGACCGGTGCCGCAGTTGTGGCTGTGCCCCAACCTGGAGGCCGAAGCGGGGGTCATAACCAGGGCCGTCGAGGAACTGCGGGGGGCAGGAAACGAGCCCGATCAGATTGTGGTGCTTTCGGGGTCGCCGGATCTTCGGAAGCTGATCCTGGAGAGGTTGCCCGACAGCACGGATACCAAGAAGGGCCCTGCGAGAGCAGTTCGCAGCCGAGGATCGGTGAGGGTCGCCACGCTGCAGTGGGCCAAGGGGTTGGAGTTCCGCCATGTGATCGTGGCCGGCGCCAACCATGTCTGGGTACCCGAGGAGGACGACGAGGCAGAGGCTCAGGAAGACCGCCGACGCCGCCTGCTCTACATGGCGATGACCCGCGCCACCGAGACCCTGACCGTGACGTACTCGGGTGACGGGGTGATGAGTTCGTTCCAGCAGCTTCCGAGGTGGGATCCGGGCTTGTGAGCCACGATCGGTCCGCAGGCCGACGACGCGCTCCGCCGGAGACTCATGAGAGCAAATGCGCGTGACCGGAAGTGTCCTTCTCCAGTTAGACTAACTATAATTAAGTTTCACTCCTTCTTGCTGTCCACTGAGTGAAGTGGTTGGCGATTCCGAAACGCCGGCAGGTCGTGGTCCGGGCGCGGCGGCGACGGTTCGCCGGGTCGATCCGTCCATGCCCTCCGCTCGATCAGGCTGTCACCTCGCTACGCCGTCTCGCTACGGCGCGATCAGCAGACGGCGAGGTGGGGGCACTGTCACACCCCCATTGCAGAATAGAAACATGAGTACACAGATTCCGCTCTTCCCTGAGACGGCGGCGCCGCAACGCTCCGAGGAGCCGCCTCGTCCCGCAGCAGCCTGGGTGCTGGACGAGGAGACGCGGGCCATCGGGCGGCGCCGGGCCGCCGAGGCCCGCGCCATCCTGCGGGCGCGGGCCGCTGCCGAGCGCCCTTCCCGGCGTCGCGCCGAAGCGCAACCTGCCGCGTGACGGCGCGGCTCCTGGCGGCGGCTCTGACGAGCCTGCTCGCTGCTGCCTGCGGCTCTGACGGTGTCGTCGCGATCGGCGCCGGAAGTAACGAGACGGCCGGGGTCGTCCTCGCCGACATTGACGTCGAGGCGGTCAGGGCGCGGCACCCCACGTCGCTCTTCGGCATCCCGCCGGCCGCCGCGCGCGCCGAGATCCAGCGGGTGGTGGACGGCGACACCGTCGTCGTGGTCTTCGAGGGAGGTCGCACCGAGAACGTGCGACTCATCGGTATCGACACTCCCGAGAAGCTCGGCGGCCACCTGCCGGCAGAGTGCTTCGGCGCCGAGGCGAGCGCCTTCACCTCTGTCCTGCTCCCTCCGGGCACCCCGGTGCTGCTGACCGGCGGCGCCGAGACCCGCGACGTCTACGACCGGCTGCTTGCGTACGTCCACCGGGCCGCCGACGGTCTCCTGGTGAACATGGCGCTCGCCCGCGAGGGATACGCCGACGCCCTGCCGATCCCGCCGAACAACGACTACGCCGCGCAGTTCGCCGGCGCCGTCGACGCGGCACGGGCAGAGGACCTGGGGCTCTGGGCGGCCTGCGGCGGAGCCGACACCCCACTTCCCGAATGACAAGGGTCGCCGCGGGCACGTGACAGGAGTCGCCGCTGAAGAGTGACCGATGGCTCGCCGCCCCCGCGGTCCAGCGAGTCCCCGACGGGCCGCGTGCGAGTGCGCCGGGACAGGCCGCTGCAGGCGAGACGCGGGTAGGGTCGCACGCGTGGGAACCCTGGTCGAACGGCTCGGACATCCCCCCGAGGCGCGCCTGTTGATCATCACCTGCGAGAACCTCGGCTGCGCCCACGCCACGAACGTGGGCACCTACGACGTGCTACGGGCCGGCATCGGCACCAGCGCCTCGCTGATGGTGCCGTGTCCCTGGGCCCGCGAGGCGGCCGCCGCCTACCGCGGCGAGGACGTGGGGGTCAACCTCACCCTCAACTCCCCGTTCGACAAGTACCGCTGGGGGCCCATCACGCTGGCCCCCTCGCTGCTGGACGGCGACGGCGGGTTCCCGCGCACAGCCGACGACCTGTGGGACCACGCCGACACCGAGGAGGTGCGACGAGAATGCCGGGCGCAGATCGAGCGGGCCATCCTGTGGGGATTCGACGTGAACCATCTCGGCTCGCACCTCGACGCCCTCAACGCCCGGCCCGAGTTCTTCGACGTGTACCTGGAACTGGCCGTCGAGTTCAACCTCCCGCTACGCCTGCAGAGCGGCGAAAGCGAGTCCACCTACGGCTTCCCGTTCCGGCGCCGAGCCGCCGAGCACAGCGTGCTGAGCCCCGACCGGGTGCTGCGCCCCCGCACCGCCGACGCCCTCGAACAAGCGCTCGCCGAGGTCCAACCCGGCGTGACCGAATTGGTCGTCAACCCCGGCATCGAGACACCCGAGTTGCGAGCGGCGCACACCGGATGGAACGACTGGGTCGCCCAGCACGAACTGCTGACAGACGCCGTGTCGATACCCAAGCTGCTGGAACGCACCGGCGTCACGCGGATCGGCTACGGCGCCCTGCGGGCCGCGCAGACGGCGGTCGGGAGCTGAACACCGGCGCCACCGGCAACACCCGCCCGACCCCGCGGCGCCCGCAGCGATTCTCCGAGCACCGGCGAGAAGAAGGTCCCACCACATGATGAATCCAGTCAAAGCGAAGTTGCAGGACGGCGGGTGCGCCATCGGGGCGTGGCTGTCCATCCCGTCGCCGGTCACCGCGGAGATCATCGGACGAGCCGGATTCGACTATGCGTGCCTGGACCTCCAGCACGGCATGGTGGACTACGCCGACGCCCTGGCGATGGTCCAGGCCATCGAGTTGGGCGACAGCGTGCCGTTCGCCCGCGTGACGTGGAACGAGCCCGGTGTCATCGGTCGGATGCTCGATCTCGGCACCGCCGGCGTCATCATCCCCATGGTCAACACCCCCGCCGATGCCACCGCGGCCGTCGCCTCCTGCCGCTACGCGCCCGTGGGGCGCCGCAGCGTCGGACCCACCCGCATCCGCATCGGGCGCCCCGACTACTTCGAGGGTGCCGACGACTACGTGCTGTGCGTCCCCATGATCGAGACCGCCGAGGCCGTCGCCAACATCGACGACATCCTCAGCGTCCCCGGCATCGACGCCGTCTACGTCGGCCCGTCGGATCTGGCCGTGTCGATGCGGGTGGGGGGACCCGGACTGCACAACGACCATCCGGACTTCAGTGAGGCCCTCGCAACGGTCGTGGACTCGTGCCGGCGCCACGGCGTCACCCCGGGCATCCACACCAACGTGGACCTCGTGGAGCGACGCGTCGAGGAGGGCTTCCGCCTGATGACCGTGATCATCGACGTGCCGACCCTGCAGATGGCCGTCGGAGCCCAACTCGCCGACGCCCGCGCCAAGACGGACCTCTGAACAACACATCCCACCGGCGGGCCCGGATTCACCCCATCCACGTCGGCGACCCGCCGGCACCCGCATACCCACCCCTCGCGGAGCGGGGCGAACATACATGAGAGGCGACCAGCGTTAGCCTGGCGGTCTGCTTCGCCGGGCCCGCCGGAGAGACCGCCCGGCGACTGGATCGGAGGAGATCCCCATGCGTGACGCCGTCATTCTCGCCACCTCCCGCACGCCGATCGGGCGGGCCTTCAAGGGTTCGCTCACCGGCATCCGTCCCGATGACATGTCGGCATTCATCATCGACGACGTGCTGTCGAAGGTGCCCGCCGTGGATCCCGGCACCGTGGAGGACGTGATCTGGGGCTGTGGCCAGCCGGCGGGTGAGGCCGGCTTCAACATCGCCCGCGTCGCGGGCATTCTCGCCGGCCTGCAGGCCCCGGGCGTCACGGTCAACCGCTACTGCTCATCGTCTCTGCAGACCATCCGGATGGCGGCCCACGCCATCGCCGCCGGCGAGGGGGACTGCTTCGTGGCCGGCGGCGTCGAGACCATCAGCCGGTACGGGGCCGGCATGGCCGACGACAAGGAGAACACAACCAACCGGCGGTTCGCCACCGCCGAGGCTCGCAGCGCCACCCGAGCCGGCGGCGGTCAGGGTGACTGGACACCCCCGGAGGGACTCCCGGACATCTACATAGCCATGGGCCAGACCGCCGAGAACGTGGCCGGGCTGAAGGGCGTCTCCCGGCAGCGCCAGGACGAGTTCGCCTGCCTCTCGCAGAACCGGGCCGAGGCGGCCCGGGACCGCGGCTTCTTCGAGCGGGAGATCACCCCCTTCCCGCTGGCCGGCGGCAAGCTGCTGGCGAACGACGACGGCATCAGGCCCGGCACCACCCTGGAGCGCCTCGCCGACCTGCTGCCGGCGTTCCGCCCCGACGGCACGGTGACCGCCGGCAACTGCTGCCCCCTGAACGACGGCGCCGCGGCGGTGCTCGTGACGAGCGCAGAGCGCGCCGCCGAGTTGGGCGTCACGCCGCTCGCCCGCATCGTCGCCAGCGGCGTCTCGGCCCTGGATCCCGAGATCATGGGCCTCGGACCGGTGGGCGCGGTGCGTCAGGCACTGGACCGTGCCGGCATGACCATCGACGACATCGACCAGGTCGAGATCAACGAGGCCTTCGCCGCTCAGGTGGTCGCCTCGGCAGACGGACTCGGCATCGACTGGGAGAAGCTGAACCCCAACGGTGGCGCCATCGCCTTGGGCCATCCCTTCGGCATGACCGGCAGCCGCATCATGGGAACGCTGCTGAACGGGCTCGAGGACGCCGACGGCGAGATCGGCCTCGAGACCATGTGCGTCGGCGGCGGCCAGGGCGTGGCGATGATCGTCGAGCGTCTCAGCTAGACGCGTCGATCCGCTCAGCCTCCCGCGGACCCGCCCAAGGGGGACTGCCCCTCGGCCCCTCCCGGCGCCCCGGGCCCGGCGGGGGGATCAAGGCCCAGCTGGGCCGTCGCTTCGAGTACGAACAGGTTCTCCGGCGAGCAGTCGAACGTACCCGGCACCACGGGGTGGAACCGGAACAGGTTCCCGCCCGAGGCGCCCATCACCACCCCGCACGGCGTGGGCTCACCAGTACCGGGATTGCTGGGCCCGTGCAGACCGTGGCCGTGCCAGTTCACGATCCCGGCGGCCGCCGTGGCAACACTGGACGGACTGAGCAGTCCCGGATCCTCCTCGGGCGTCCCCGCGCCGATCGCCCGGCGCACCGCCTCCTCGAAGAGCCGCCCCGCCGACCAGGCGGCCACCCCCTGCAGATCAGGGGTCGCATCGGGGTCCACCGCGGCCAGCCACTGGCGGTAGGCGGCCAATTCGGGGCTGTAGACCTCCTCCCGCAGAGGCAGGTAGGAGCTCCAGACCAGCACGCCATCGGCCATGTCACCGGCAGCGGTCAGGAACAAGGCGCTGTCACAGGCCGTGCCGCAGTTGACACCCACAGTGAGACCCGCGGCATCGAGCGACGCCAGCAGGTCCAGCAAACGGTGGGTGTCGCCGTCCCACAGGACGTGGTGCACTCCGCCGGCGGCCATGTCCGCCACGTAGGGTTCGAGGCTCTCGGTGATTGCCACCGAGGGGTCGTAGACGACTTCGAAGCCCAGCCCGCGAGCTGCTTCGGCGGTCCGCTCGGCGGCGATGACGGTGACGGGGAAGTCCACGAAGAACGTGGCCGTGGAACGGATCCGCACCGGCTGGCGCTCGGCGACCCACCGGAGTGCGCCCACATTCACGACATCGTTGGACACCGGCGCCGCCTGGAACGTGCGCGGGGCTGCGGCCCGCCGCGGGGAATGCACCCGGGCCGGGAAGTCCACCAGGCCACAGGTTGGATCGGCGAGCAACTCGACCCCCTCGCCGTCGAGCAGGGCGTCGCTGCCAACCAGAGCGAAGACGTCACCGGCGCAGGCCTCCGCCACGACGGCCTCGTGGCCGAACAGACCGGCGTCGAGGGCCACGACCTCCACGGTGCGTCCCGCCAGGCCGTCGGCGGCGTTCACCGCTGCGGCCCATGCCTGCACCGCCGTCTGCACCGAGCGGGACCGGCCGTCGGCCACCCCTCCGGTCTCGATGTCGGCGATCACCGCCACGCGCAGGGTCTCGGCGGTCAGCCCGGGCGCTTCTGCACCCGAAGGCGGCGGTTCGGGCAGCTCCTGGCCGTCCCCAGGCGGGTCCTCGACGGTGGGCGGAGGACCGGACTCCTCGGGAGTCTCGACGGAGGCGGCCGGTGCCGGTGGCTCCGTGCCGGCGGGCGACGGCTCTGGCGTCCCGGGCGACTCAGCAGCCGGCTCGGGGGTGGCGTCCTGCGGCGAGGTCGTCTCGCCGGCGTCGCCGCCAGGTTCCGGAGGCGGCGCCTCCTCGCTGTCGGGCTGCTCGATGACCCGCGACGGCGGCGGCGCTGTCGTCGTCGTGTTCGGCACGCCGACGGTCAGGTCGGGTTCGGCACAGGCCGCCAGCAGCGCCGCCACTGCGATGACGGCCAGAACCGGTGCTAGTCGGCGCCCGATGCGGGCCATCCTGCGAGCCTAGGCAGTGGATTCCGGCCTACGCCGGAATGACGAGGCTGGGAGCCGGAATGACCGGGGCGGATCTCAGCCCTGGCCGCCCGACGCCTCCTGCACCGACTGCTTGCCGGCGCTGATCCACGGCATCATGGCCCGCAAGGACTTGCCCACCTGCTCGATCTGGTGCTCCCGGCCGGCGGCCTCCAGCGCCTCGAAACGCTCCCGGGTGCGGCTCTCGGCGATCCACTCGGTGGCAAAGGCGCCCGACTGCACCTCCGACAGAATCTCGCGCATCGTGGCCCGCACGTGGTCGTCCACCATCCGGGGGCCGCGGGTCAGGTCGCCGTACTCGGCGGTGTCCGAGACCGAGTAGCGCATGCCACCGATCCCCTCCTCGTACATCAGGTCCACGATCAGCTTCAGCTCGTGGAGGCACTCGAAGTACGCCACCTCCGGCTGGTATCCCGCCTCGGTGAGGGTCTCGAAGGCGGCCTGGGTCAGTGCCGTCAACCCCCCGCACAGCACGACCTGCTCGCCGAAGAGGTCGGTCTCACACTCCTCAGTGAACGTCGTCTCGATCACGCCGGCCTGCGCCCCGCCGATCGCATCGGCGTAGGCCAGGGCCGTCTCGCGGGCATGGCCGGTGGCGTCCTGCTCCACGGCGATGAGGCACGGCACGCCGCCGCCCTCCACGAAGGTCCGGCGCACCAGGTGCCCAGGACCTTTCGGCGCGACCATCGCCACGTCGATTCCCGCCGGCGGCACGATGCAGTCGAAGCGGATGTTGAACCCGTGCGCGAAGTAGAGAGCGTCGCCGGGATCCTGGTTCGGCTCCACGTGCTCGGTGTAGATCTCGGCCTGCAGCGTGTCGGGCAGCAGCATCATGACCAGATCGGACTCGGCCACCGCATCGGCCATGGACAGCACCCGCACCCCGGCCTCGGCGGCCTTGGTGGCCGATGCCGAACCCTCACGCAGTCCCACCCGCACGTCGATGCCGGAGTCCTTCAGGTTCAACGTGTGCGCGTGACCCTGCGACCCGTAGCCCAGGATCGCCACCTTGCGGTCGGCGATGAAACTGCGGTCGGCGTCCGCGGAGTAGTACATGGTGGCTGCCATCGGGGCTCCTTGTGTTGTGCGTCCTGGCTTGGTCCGGCGAGATCAGAGAAGGGCGGTGTCGGGGTCGGTTGGGGTCTGGGCGGCGGGCCTCAGAACTCGCCGACCTCGCCGCCGGCGGAGGCCAGGCGGGGCAGGGCCACCTTGCCGGTGCGCTGCAACTCCGCGATTCCGTACGGGCGTAGCAGGCTCTCGAAGTCGTCCACCCGGTTCGGGCCGCCGGACATCGACACCATCAACCGGTCGGGGCCGACGTTGAGCACCCGCCCGTCGAAGATGCGCACGAGGTCCATGATCTGGCCGCGGGTCTCGCCGGTGGCGTTCACCGTCACCACCAGCAGTTCCCGCTCCACGGATTCCGACGGGGCCAGCTCGCGGATGCTCACCACGTTGATGAGCTTGTCGAGCTGGTTGATGACCTGCTCGAGGGGGGCCGACTCGGCGTCCACGGCCAGCGTGATCCGGCTGAGGCGGGAATCATCGGTGGGGGCGACGGCCAGGGACTCGATGTTGAACCCGCGCCGGGCGAACAGGCCCGCCACCCGCGCCAGCACGCCCGCCTTGTTCTCGACGAGGACCACCAGCGTGTGATGGGGCTTGACGGCCATGATCGGCACCCGCGTCCGGTCCGCCGTGCCTACGGGCGCGGCGGGTGCTGGGACGGATCCAGCACGATGTCGTCGTTGGAGGCCCCCGCCGGCACCATCGGGAACACCTTCTCCTGCGTGTCGATCCGGAAGTCGATGACCACGCTGCGGTCGTCGATCTCGTTGGCCTTGTCGATGGCGGGGCGCACCTCGTCGGGGTTCTCGATGCGCATGGCCTCACAACCCATGGCCTCGGCCCAACCCTTGTAGTCGGGCAGGTCCGGCGAGAGGTACACCTCGGAGTAGCGCTCTTCGTAGAACATCTCCTGCCACTGGCGCACCATGCCCAGGTAGGCGTTGTTCAGGATGGCGACCTTGATGGGGATGCGCTCGGTGTTGGCGGTGACCAACTCCTGCGCCGTCATCTGGAAGCAACCGTCACCGTCCACGGCCCAGACCATGCGGTCGGGACGGCCGGCCTTGGCGCCGATCGCGGCGGGCACCGCGTAGCCCATCGTGCCGAGGCCCCCGGAGTTGATCCAGGTGTAGGGGTGGTTGAAGCGCCAGTACTGGCTGGCCCACATCTGGTGCTGGCCCACCCCGGCGCACACGATGGTGTCGTCGGGGGTGGCGTCGCGCAACTGCTCCAGCACGAACTGCGGCTTCAGCGCCCCGCCCGGCTCGGTGGGCTCGTACACCAGCGGGTAACGCCGGCGCCAGTCGGCGATGGTCTCGTGCCACTGCCGGCGGTCGGCCTGCGCCTCGGCCCCACCGAGGGCATCCACCGCCTCGATCAGGGCCTCGATGCCCAGGCGGCAGTCCGCGGCGATGGCCACGTCGGCCTGGCGCACCTTGCCCAACTCCGCCGGGTCGATGTCGAGGTGGATGATCTTGGCGTCGGGGGCGAAGGCGCCCACCTTGCCGGTGACCCGGTCGTCGAAGCGGGCGCCGAGTGTGATCAGCAGGTCGGCCCGCTGCATGGAGGTGACGGCGGTGTAGTTGCCGTGCATGCCGGGCATGCCCAGGCACAGCGGGTGGTCGTCGGGGAAACCGCCCCGGTTCATGAGGGTCGTGACCACCGGGATCTGCACCAGCTCGGCGAAGCGCATCAGGGCGTCGGCGGCGCGTGACTTCAAGATCCCCCCGCCGGAGTAGATGACCGGCCGGCGCGCCGCGCAGATCAACTCGGCGGCGGCGGCAATCGCCCCGGCGTCGGGCTCGGTGCGCGGCCTGTAGCCCGGCAGGTCAACGCCGTCGGGCTCGTACCACTCGAGTCCCGAGCGCGGGTTGCGCGGGTCCACGATGCACTTGGGGATGTCCACCAGCACCGGTCCGGGGCGACCGGTGGTGGCGATGTGGAAGGCGTCGTGGATGACCTGCGGCAGATCCTGCGCATCGGCCACCAGGAAGTTGTGCTTGGTGACCGACATGGTGATGCCGGTGGTGTCGCACTCCTGGAAGGCGTCGGTGCCGATGGCCGCGTACGGGACCTGCCCGGTGATGACCACCAGCGGCACCGAGTCCATGTAGGCGTCGCACAGCGGGGTGACGATGTTGGTGGCACCGGGGCCGCTGGTCACGATGGCCACGCCGGGTTGGCCGGTGGCCTGGGCGTATCCCTGCGCCATGTGCCCGGCGCCCTGCTCGTGGCGGACCAGGACGTGGCGGATGGTGGAGTCGATGAGCGGGTCGTAGGCCGGCAGGATCGCCCCGCCCGGCAGCCCGAATACGATCTCGACGCCCTGCCGCTCGAGACTGCGCATCAGGGCCTGCCCGCCGTTCAACTTCATGGTTCGCCTTCTCTCCGGTCGATCCCGCGGTTACCTGCGGAGCCTTCGTACCGCCTGCAAAATGTCAACGACCTCCCGGGCGGGAGGTCGGGGGAGCGTGCAGCAGAGCCGCGCGCTCAGTGCGATACGAGAGCCAGGTGTCGCCGCGTCACGCGGACGAGTATAGCCCCCGGCTGCGGGGCCCAACCCCGTCAGGCTTCGGTGATGGCGCCCTTCTCGGCGCCCTGCGCGAGGCGGGCGTACTTGGCCAGAAATCCCGACGTGTAGCGGGGCGCAGGGGCCTTCCAGTCGGCGCGCCGGGCGGCCAGCGTCTCCTCGGGCACCAGCAGGTCGATGCGATGGCTCCGCACGTCGATGCGGATGCGGTCGCCTTCGGCCACCAACCCGATGGGGCCACCGTCGGAGGCCTCCGGCGCCACGTGGCCGATGCAGAAGCCGTGGGTGCCACCCGAGAACCGCCCGTCGGTGACCAGGGCGGCATCGCCGCCCCGCCCGGCCCCCTTCATGGCGCCGGTGATGGCGAGCATCTCGCGCATGCCGGGCCCGCCCTTGGGGCCCTCGTAGCGGATGACGACGATGTCGCCGGGGTTGATCCCGCCCGACAGCACCATCTCCATGGCGACGTCCTCGCCGTCGAAGACCCGCGCCGGCCCCTCGAAGTGGTCGGTGTCGATGCCGGCCACCTTCACCACCGCTCCCGAGGGTGCCAGGCTGCCGGTGAGCACGGCGATGCCGCCGATGTCACAGATGGGGTCGTCGAAGCGGTGGATCACATCGCCGTCGGGGGCGGGCGGGTCCAGCGCCTCCAGGTTCTCCGCCATGGTGCGCCCGGTGACGGTGATCTCGTCGCCGTGCAGCAGGCCCTCTTCCAGCAGCATCCGCATCACCACCGGGATGCCACCGATCCGGTCGATGTCGGCCATGTGGTAGCGGCCGTGCGGCTTGGTGTCGGCGAAGTGCGGCACCCGGGCCGCCACCTTGTTGAAGTCGTCCAACTCCAGCTCCACGCGCGCCTCGTAGGCGATGGCCAGCAGGTGCAGCACCGCGTTGGTGGACCCACCGAGTGCCATGACCAGGGCGATGGCGTTCTCGAACGCCCCCTTGGTCATGATGTGACGCGGTCGGATGCCGGCCCGCAGCAGGTCGATGACCGCCGCGCCGCTGGCACGGGCAATGTCGTCACGCCGGCTGTCGGGGGCCGCCGGCGAGGCGCTGCCCGGCAGCGACATGCCCAACCCTTCGCCCACCGCCGCCATGGTGTTGGCGGTGAACATGCCGGCGCAGGAGCCCTCGCTGGGGCAGGCGTTGCGCTCAACGGTCGCCAGTTCCTCGGCGTCGATGGTGCCGACTGCGTGGGCGCCGACCGCCTCGAACACGCTGACGATGTCGATGGCGCGGCCCCGGTGGGTGCCCGGCTGGATTGAGCCGCCGTACACGAAGGTGCTGGGGAGGTTCAGCCGCGCGGCGGCCATCAACATGCCCGGCAGCGACTTGTCACAGCCGGCGAAGCTCACCAGGGCGTCGAACCGCTCGGCGTGCATGACCGCCTCCACCGAGTCGGCGATGATCTCCCGGCTCACCAGCGAGGCCCGCATCCCCTCGTGGCCCATGGAGATGGCGTCGCTGACCGCGATGGTATTGAACTCGATGGGGAAGCCACCCGCGGCGCGCACGCCCTCCTTGGAGCTGCGAGCCAGGCGCGCCAGTGACAGGTTGCAGGGCGTCACCTCGTTCCAGGACGAGGCCACGCCCACCTGCGGCTTGGACCAGTCGTCGTCGGTCATCCCGACCGCCCGGAGCATGGCACGTGCGGGCGCCCGCTCGGGCCCGGAGGTGACGTCGTGGCTGCGGAGCTTCAGGTCTTCAGTCATGCCGAAGAGCCTACGCCCCCGGTTAGTCTGCCCGGAGAGCCGGCGGGGGGAACCCGCCGACAGGAAACGAACGCACCGGGGATTCGAGCCCGGTCACACCGAACAGCCGGAACAGCACAGGCAGCCGAACAGCCGGAACAGCACAGGCAGCGACCATGGCACACAGCGTCAGCATCACCTACTGCGTGGCTTGAGATTATTCCGACCGCGCCGTGCGCGCGGCCTCAGAAATGCTCGGCGCCTATCAGCACGTGATTAGCGAGTTGCGGCTCATCGGCGGCGGGGGCGGAGTCTTCGACGTCGCCGTGGACGGTCAGAACATCTTTTCCAAGTTCGCCTGCGCCGACCGCTTCCCCGACCCGGGAGAACTGGCTGCCTCGCTGGCTCGCATCGTCGCTCCGGGCACCCGCCGCTACGGCACCTAACGGCCTCTCAGACCTCCGAGCCAAGCACGTTCATGACGGAGTAGACCTTCAGAGCGAGGTCGAGATTGATCCGATCCTCGTGCTTGCTCAGGTCAAGACCATTCAATTGCTCGATGCGCGTGAGCCGGTACCGAACCGTCTTGTGGTGCACGAAGAGCCTGTCTGCGGCATCCTGCTGAGAGCAATTCGATTCGAAATAGATCCGAAGCGTCTCCAACAGCTGTGCATCTTTTCGCTTGTCATACTCGATCACCTCACCCAGCATTTGCCTGACAAATTCTCGAATACTGTCATCCCCTTGCGACGCCACAAACAGCCGCACCACACCAAGCTCATCATAGCTGACGGCTGTTCCCGCCTTTAGTTTCGCAGCGGCCCGCAGCGCGGTCGATGCCTCCCGACTGGCGCGATCCAGGCTGAATGACCGGTCACAGATGTCACTAACTCCCCATGCTGGCTTTGCTTCAGGAATGAACTCACCGACAATCGAAGAAATATCATCAACAAGTCTGCGCACCTTTGGCAATAGCGTGAAAGGTACAATGGCAGCGAGTTCGTTACCTCGCAGCGCTACCAACTCGCCCGCCCCTTCCGCCACCATGAAATCTCTCAGCCGCGCCAATAACCTGTATCGTGCCCGACCGGAGCGTCCAAGCTCGGATCCCATACTTGCCAATTCCACGTCCGGATCCCACAACCGTCCACGGATCACCCGTTGCGGCTGACCGAGTTGTAGCCTCAGCCACTTCGAACGATCCATGGCCATGAGACGACTGGCGGGTGTCCCCTCAATGAGATCCCAAAGAATCTCCTCACGCTCCGATGAACGCACATAGTCAGCCGTTCTTTGCATTACCTGACACAGCGCAATATGAAGGAATGCCTCACGAACCGCGAGCTCAGCCGCCATGTCCGGGGCCTGATCCATCGTAACGTACAGCCAACCCAGCTGATCGTCTCCAGCCGCTATACTCTGAAGAACTGCCCATCTACCATTGACCTCTTGAACGTCAAGATCGGAAAGTCGGGAATGCGTTTCATCCGCCAACGCCGCGACTTCGCTTCTGATGTCGTCACTGCCTTCGATCTGCGGATAGGCATCGATCACGTCAAGTTCGTTCGAGAGCACGACAGTCCGTGCCCCGATCTCCGTCGACGTCAGCCTGAGTATGGCCGCAAGGTCAGCACCCTTGAGCAGTAGTTCGCCGAGGAGTCGCTGAAAATCTCGCGCATCTTGAATTGCAGAAAGCCGGCCTTGTAGAGTGAATCGAGCCTCGCTCAACTCTCTGACCTCTTCCTGCTGCCGCTCGAATTCTCGCGCGTTATTTATTGCGATTGCGACAAACTTGGCCACTTCAATGATACGCCTCTCGTGGCTCTCGGCAAAGACGGAGCGTCGTCTCGCCCATACCTCCAAGACTCCAATGATGTCGCTACCAATTGCCAATGGGGCGGCAAGTGCGGCATACGCACCCTCTTTTTCGGCAAGCGTGTCGAACTCGTGCGTGATGAGAGCACTCGCAAGATAGTCGTCAATCGCACAGGGCTTCCCGGTGGCAAGGACCTGACCTGCCAGACCCTGTCCTGTGTGCATCCTGAGGTGAGCTGTCTGCGCTGTGCGGTGTCCCACACAGCTTCGCATCACCAACTCACCATCCTCGAGAAGGAACACGCCGGCCATGTCAGCCTCGACAATCTGGAGCGCGGCGTTGACGCTTGAGAGCAGTAACTGGTCGGTATCCCTGACCGAGAGGATCTCAAGCGGCAGAATCGGTCCGTCAGAGACCTCGCCTATCAGAAGGCGCAGATTCTCGATTCGCTCGGCATCCCGCACAAGGATGTCGCACATCTTCGCGGCAATGCTTGTCGTCGTCGCAAGCTCCGATCCTGCATCAAGGAGTCGCGGGACGATAGCTGCCAGTGACCCCGGACGAAGGGGAATGAACGTCATTCCCACACCGGGGATTTCTTGGCGTGTGTTCCACTCCCGCGCACTCTCCGGAAGCATCTCGATAATGCGCAGAGCATCGATCGGCAATTCATCACTCAGAGCGTTCTGCCACGAATCTCCGACATTCTCCACGATAATCGTGTAGTCGCTTCCAGAGAGCCGGCCCAGCACTGTGGCGGCAGCCCGCAGAACAGCATCGGTACCTCGCAGTGTTGCCTCGCGGAGCAAGACGAGATAGCTCTCGTCTGAAGCTACTTCGTAGTCCATAGTGCTCCTGCCGGGGTTTCATATCTCCTAGCAACGAAGAGAATCTGCACCAAAACTCCAACTAGACCAAGCCATTGACTGCACCGGACCGGCTCCGGCAAGCCGTTACGGGCCAAGAGAGTAGTCAGCAGCGTCACGATGTTTCCTGGTCACAATCCAACCAGGGGCAGCGTCGAGTCAAGTGCCGGCGCAGCCGCTAAGACCTCGCCGGCCGACGCTTGCTGGAGGGCGGCCTTACCGAGTTCGAGGATTGCAACCCGCAAGTCCTCTGGCTCCGTGATGAAGATGCGGGCACCGGCGCGGTAGTACGCGCTGAGGAGTTCGGGCGAATGCGACCGGGCCATGCGTGCACCGATCTGGCACCCCGGCACGCCGACGCGAACGGCCGTCAGAGCGGCGAACACCCGTTGTTGCCACTCATCACGACCGAGTCGAGGGTCTTCGGCCAACCGGTTGCCGCGCAGGTATTCGTCGAGTGGCTCGGCCGACGTGAAGACAGCCGCCGGATATCCCGATGAACTGACCATGAGACGGTGCGAATCGAACCACAGCACCCGTGAGGTCCGGGCCAGTTCCACCGCCTTGTGGACTCCCAGCGGAGTCGACACCAGAGCTCCGACCTCCACGTTGCCCGTTCCCTGACGGGACACCTGCTCGCCGGCCAACTCCTTCACCATGGCCAGTTCACGCGGATCCGCGATGTGGCGTACAACAAAGTAGGCAACCGGCATTCCCTGGTTCTGCGCGGCGGCCTGTGCGACGGCTGCGATCTGCAGCCGGATCAACTCGCCGAAGCCGACCGGCAGACCGACACCCGGGTGGGCAACGAGCAGCGACTCCAGATCCAGGAACTCACCCGCATCGCCGTCGATCAGGTCGATCGCGCGCACAACGATCGGGGTCCTGCCGGCGGCTCTGACTACGGGCAGCAAGAGGTCGGAGAAAACAGCCTCGAGGGGGCTGAGGTCAACCCGATCGCGGTGGCGCTGCGCCGTCAACTCATGGGCCAACTGCTCGATGGCACCGCTCGCCACCAGCAGATCGATCAGCCGGATCGCGACGCCGTCCGCGCCGCGGGCGCGCGTCTCGGAGACCTGCTCCGGCGTCGTGCACAGTCCCAGGATGCGGCAGTCGGCGGCCGCCTCACGCGCCACTTTCAACACGTCGCTCAGCCCACAGTTGGACGCCGCCGGCTGCGACAACGGCAGGATTCCCTCAAATACCTCACCGGCGGCACCGTCTACCGAGAGCCTGGTTCCCTCGGCGAACCGGCTCGACCCGATCGTGAAGGTCTGCGCGCCCGGATCGATGCCGATGTCCGAGCAACCGACGACCGCCGGCCGGCCGAGTGCCCGCGCCACGACTGCGGCGTGACTGGTGGCGCCCCCACGGGCCGTCACGATTCCCGTCGAGGCGATCATGCCGTGCAGGTCGAACGGGCTCGTCGTCTCGCGCAGCAGAATCACGTTCTCGCCCTCTGCCGCGATCGCCTCGGCGCGGTCCGGATCGAGCACCGCGATCCCGTGCGTATGCCCCACCGAAGCGGCGATCCCCCTCACCAGCAACCGTCCCGAGGCGCGGGCATCGGCCACCGCGGCCGGCGCGAAACGCGGACGCTCGACGTCACGGACCTGACTCGGCGTCACAGCACTCAGCGCCTCCGCCGGGCTCGCAACGCCCTCGGTCATGAGGTCTGCCGCGATCCGCACCGACGCGTTCGGCGTTCTCTTGGCGCTGCGCACCTGAAGCAGGTACAGCCGGCCGCGCTCGACGGTGAACTCCAGATCCAGGACGTCTTTCCGATGCCGTTCGAGTTCCAGTGCCATGCGTTCGAAGTCCCCGAACAAGCTCGGAAGCCGCTGAGCCGCTTCTGCAAGCGGCTCGGGAGTCTTGGTGCCTGCGACGACCTCCTCCCCCTGCCCGCCCTCGAGGTATTCCCCGTACAGCCCTGGCGCCCCCGTCGTCGGGTTGCGTGTGAAGGCGACGCCGCTTCCCGACGGCGAGCCGAGGTTCCCGAACACCATCGCCTGCACCACGACCGCTGTGCCGAGCGAATCGGGGATGCCGTTCAAACGGCGGTAGGTCACCGCACGCCGGGTGTTCCATGATCGGAACACCGCAGCGACGGCGCCGTGCACCTGATCCATCGGGTCGACCGGCACCGCCGTGCCCACGTCGTCGACCTCCGCGTCCGACATCGCCGACCAGAGACGCTCGAACAGGCTCGAATCCGCTTCGTCGGGATCCGACCCTGTGAGGAAGTCGGACCCCTGATCGGCGATGTGGTCTCCGTCGGCATTCAGGACGATCTCCGAGTACATCCGGTGGAACCGGATCATTACCTCGGCCGCGAACCGCGCGGAACCGGACACCTCGGCAACGGCGGCCGCACGCTCCGGATTGATGCCGAGATTCAGAATCGTGTCCATCATCCCGGGCATCGAGACGGGCGCCCCCGAGCGCACCGACACGAGTAGTGGGCCTGAGTCCTCGCCCTGCTCGGTCCGAGCGCGGAAGCTGCACGAGGTGGATCGTTCGAGCGCGCCGATGTGATCGGTGATCTGACTCCGGAGTTGCTCGGACAGGCTTGCGGCCTGCAGGAACTCCCCACAGGCTGCTGTAGAGATGATGAAGCCGGGTGGGACCGGATACCCCGCCCCGACCAACTCGGCCAGTCCCGCGCCCTTGCCGCCGTAGAGGTTCGGATCCGATGGATCGGCTTCGTGAAAAGAGAACACCAGCTTCGACGAATCCACACTCGCTCCCCGGATGCCGGCCTCAATCCTCCACAGATTCCCGAGGTCGTCCGAGCACTGCCAAAAGGTCCTCGTGGAACTCGAACCAGATGTTGTGGAGGGAGTCGACGACCGGACTGCTCACGTAGTCAGTCCGGCCGGAATCCACATTGTCGAGGCTCCGCCTGAATCGCGCCGCGTAGTGGCGGTACCGGGGGATCCAACCCGCCGCACGATCCAGCGCGTCCACGTGCCGCTCGACGACCCGTACCAGGCGTGAGTAGGTGCGTTCCTGCGCCTCGTCCGTCCCGGTCTGCCAGGCACTCATGAGGCCCAGGAAACGCGAGTTGTATCCCTCGAAGCGTTCGTACCACTCCAGGAATTCCGGCGCCTCCCGCAGGCTGCGGTACTCACCGTCGTAGTGGTCCAGAACCGCCCGGCGTCCCCCGTCGGTCAGGACGATGTAGTCGCCGAGGGCGCGAACCAGATCGCGATCGGCAGCCGCCTCGAGGAACGGTTCAGCGACGGCGCTCGGCACGTCGGCGTTCTCCTCGAGCATCCCCCGGGTCGCCATCTTCCGCAGCCACAGGGCGTTCAGCAGCCCAAACTCCGCCGCGGAGAGCCCGGTCATGCCGCCACACGCCTCGGGCTTGTCATGACGGCGCCCGCAGGCGGCGCGAAGACCGGCCGGCCGCGCTCGCCGAGCGCCGAGCGCCGGTGAGCGTCTAAGCCCAGAGGTATTTCGAGGCCCGCAGGTCGGCCTCGTCCGAGAACGGGAGGTAGCCCTCTCCGGAGAAGATCTTCTGCGGGACGACGACCTGCACGAAGTTTCGCTTCGTGATCTCGTAGTAGTAATTCATGACCCGCTGGTCGATCTCCCAGAAGTCCTTCTTGGCGCAGAATTCCTCGTACATGCCGGCCTTGCGCATGTGCGGCAGGATCATCTCGATGTAGTAGCTGTAGATGCCGTTGAGGCAGAGCGTGTGCCTCGACATCTTCGCCGTCTTCTTGTACATGCGGTACGTGGAGTCGCGGAGCTTCTCCATGTGCGGCTCGAGCTCCGACAGCGGCACCGCGTAGACGTCACTCATCGGCGTGTCCCACTTCTCCCGCACGAAGACCGCCCCGCCGGTGACGTGGGGGACGTAGTTCTTCGGGATGGTGAAACTCGTGGAGATGTCGTTGACCCGTATCTCCTGGAGCCCCATCAGTTCGGGGTCCAGGACGACCGCCAGCGTGTAGCAGTGCGGCAGACCCTCGCAGACGTCGCTCCAGTGGAAGACCTCCTCGTTCACGAAGAGATCCCGGACGATGAGAACACGCCCGTCCGGCAGCGGGTACGGCCCCGTGTCCCCGAGACCGAGACGGCAGTCGTAGTGGTCGAAGAACGCCAGCAGCTCCGCCGTCGCATTGAACTGCTCGAAAGTGTGCTGCTCCGAGGACCCCGGCTCGAAGTCCTCGACCTGCCCCATCAGCTGATCGATGAGCGACTGGTCATGGATCTGGCAGCGGTAGCGGTCCTGCGAGTTCAGGATGTAGCCGTCCTGCCGCTTGCCCCAGAGCACGCGCTGCATGAACTTGAGGATGATGTTGCTCTCCTCGACGTACTCGTCCGCTCCGATCCACTCCCCGGCGAGCAGGCCGCAGCGGCCCATGCCGAAGGCCACCGCGCCGAGGCACCAGTCGTGCACGCAGTTGATCTTCGTGCCGATCTCCGAACGGGCACCCTCGCCGATGTCGATCACACCCTGAGCCCCGATCCGGTCGGTCATCATGCGCATGAACTCCGGGTACCGGTAGAACTCGTTCATGAACGCAAGGATCTCGTACTCCTGGCGCGGGATCATGCCCGAGACACCTTCGGTGGCCCGCATCACGAGCACGTCCCAGATGTTCCAGGCCAGGTAGTTGTTGAGATCGTTGAGTTCGTCAAGCGTGAACTGATCACGCAGGACGTCCTCGTGGCTCACCTTCTCGAGGACGCCGGACTTCGCGCGAGACCGCATGATCTTGTCACCCAGAATGCCGTCAGGAACCGGCTCGAGTCCCTTGAAGTTCCCGACGTATTCCAGCGGCTGGAACCGCAGTCCATCATCATCCGGCTCGTACCGCTTGGTGTACTCGGCGGCTGCCCTCTCGACGGTCGTCATCGCTTTGCTCCTTCGGTGATTTGGGTTCAGTCCTGTCCGTTCGCGGTGCGGTGTTCTTGGGCGGTTGACCTGCGTAGCGGTGCCCGGTGTCCCGGGGCACCGGACCAGGCAGCCACCGAACTCCGGTCACTCGTCCAAGTCAGTCGAGCACGACCACCTTGCCGACATCGTGATCGGAACAATCGAGCTTGACGTTCTTGCCGTCGAGCGCCTCGACTATCTCCTCGAAGTGCTCATCGCCGGTCTCGCCGGGCACATAGCGAGATCCGCTCCCGTCGGTGAGGTAAGTGGTCATCACGCAGGGAGTCTGGAATTCGCGGGAGAGGATGCCCAGGTGGGACTCGGGCGCCCCTGACATGGTGATCACGCCGATCGCCCCCATCGTGAGGGCCGGCGCCAGGAAGGTCGTGGTCCCGCCACGAACGAGCAAGATGTGATCGCGGAGCTTGCCGCTGTCGATCAGGGCAATGACGTCCATGGGGCTCGCCAGGTAGTGCACAGTCCCTGAAGGCTGCTTGTTTGTTTCGAAGACGTTCATGCCTTCAGCGATCACAGTCACTCGGATTCCTCCTCATGGTTCTCTCAGAACACCGTCAGAAATGCCCATCGCGCGGCTTGGCGAATCGCGAAGTCCCACGCGGGCAGGTCTTCTGAACGCGGACCGACCGCGCTTCAGTGGCCATCGGCTTCAGCATCGCCCACCGGCTCCCGGCGCAGGGATGTCCCGCAGAGATAAATTCTCCCCAAAGCGCTATCCGGCGGAGTACTGCCTTTTGTCGCCCCGGTCCGGCTGTCGCGGCGATCATGCTCTGCTCGGGACATCGCGAACCGGTGCCGCCAAGCGCTCTCGGAGCGGGTTCGGCGGGCCGGCGGGCCGCTTGACTCGCCTCCCGGCTGCCCGGATCAGCTGCCGATGCTCGCCAGCACCCTGCGCAGCAGTTCGTCGGAACCTTCCCGGTCGTTGCTCGCGCCGCCGGTTCGGTGCGCATCCTCCGCAGCACCCGGGTTACAACAGGCGCTGGCGCCGGTCGTCTCGCCGCAGTTGCAGGACGCTCCGCAGAGTGCCCCGCCGTAGGCTGCCCCGCAGGCCGCCGGCGACGACTCCGCCTCGTCACCGGTCGCCGCCTCCCCGGCAGGCACCCCTCGGTGAGCCATCGGCTTCGCGCTCCGAGCGCGGCGCCGCGCTGCTGCGGCGTCCACCGCGCTGCGGGCAGCGGTGCGTGGCGTTGCGCCCGGTCGGGACTCCGAGCGTCCCGCAGTGCAGGGGCTCTCGTCCGGACTCCGACCGTCGCGGAGATACACCAACAACTCCTCCGGCCAGACGCACACGAACTCCGCTCCCGCCGCCTTCAATCGATCGGCGCTGTGCATACCCCATGCCACCCCACAGACCCGGATCCCGGCTCTCAGCGCCTCGGTGACGTCGCCGACCGTGTCAGTGATCAGCATGACCTCACCGGCCGCATGCCTGTGCGGAGTCGCCGTCTCGTTGTAGTAGGGGACGCACTGACGGCCACACGCGTACGTGGGGTCCTCGAGGACATGACCGATGGCATGGACCTTGCTCGGGGCGACCTCCCCGGAGAACACGTGCGCAAAACATGATTCGAGACCGTTCTTCTCCAACACCCGCCGCACGGACTCCATCGTGTTCGAGGACACGATCATCAACGTGTACGACGAGGCCAGCTGGCGCACGATCGCGCCGATGCCGGGCACCACCTCTGGGAGATAGTCCGAACGAAGGTTGCGCTGAAAGTGCTCGCGCACCGACGCCGGATCGGCGACCCCCCGCTCCCGCGCCAATGTCTCGAGAGCATCGAAGATGTTCTCGTCGAACAACGTGAAGAACTCCGCCGCGGAGTTGATCCCGAGCTCGAAAGTGGAGTTGGTCTCCTGGAAGATCTGCCAGGAACTGTTGCGCGTCTGAACGAGGGTGCCGTCGAGATCAAACAGCAGTGCCCGGAG